>NZ_JBSZCP010000031.1:0-99063 GCF_054166785.1 Cyanobacterium sp. | reverse complement strand
TATTTTGTCACCTTCTACTTTCACTTGATTGGGTGGGTAGCTAAAGCTCTTAAACTGATGCCTTTTTTTAAACTTAGGATAGCCCCTGCCACCAAAAAAGTTTTGGAAAGCTCGGTCTAATCTTCTTAAATTTTGTTGTAGTACCGTGGAGTGAATGGACTTGTACCACGGACGAAGTTTCTTGAGTGAGGGTAATTCTGAGGATTGTTGCTCATAGGCGTTCCGTTTTTTGCCTGTCTTTTTGTAGGGTTCTCCTAAGCCAGATTGCTTGGAAACTGAGCAGGTGAGAGGGTAGCAGTGAGCTTTTGTTTTTACATCACAATACTCGCCCATCTTTGGGTATTTGACCTGCTCGTATGCCTCTATCCTGTCTCGGAGACAGAAGTTATAGTGACTCCTAAGCATATTTATCCAATCCTTAATCACTTGCTGTTGTGAACTGGAGGGCTTTATTTTATACTTGTACGTTACGATCATATTTAATTGTTGTTCTGGTTAACTAGAACATTTTTTGATATTTTTCATTGTAGTAGTGGTTTAACTCAAACCGCTATTATTTTTATAGATGCCCTATCGGGCGTTCCGTTAGTCTGGTCGCCATTCATCCCTTACCTTTAGAAGGAGGGGTATTCTGACGACTATTTAGATAAATCAAAAATTACCATCTTCCAACATATCTGCCCTCTGCCTAAGATTTTTTTGGCGATTTTCCCAGCAATAATCGATAATAAAATGAGTAAATGTTGAGAAATGTAAACAAATGGCAGACCAATTAATTCGAGCAACGGCCGCCGATGGTGGTATTCGTGCAGTGGGAGTAATCACCACCAAAAGTGTGCAAGTAGCCAAAGATAGACATAATTTATCCTATGTTGCCACCGCAGCACTGGGTAGGGCAATGTCTTCAGGGTTGTTACTCGCTTCTAATATGAAACAGGAAGGCTCAAGGGTAAATATTAAAATTAAAGGAAATGGCCCTCTGGGGGGAATTTTAGTAGATGCAGGATTAGATGGCACTGTGAGGGGTTATGTAGCTAATCCCTCCGTAGAGTTACCCCCTAATGCCATGGGAAAATTAGATGTGGGCAAGGCTGTGGGTAAGGACGGTTTTTTATATGTTATCAAGGATGTGGGCTATGGCTACCCTTACTCTAGTACCGTTGAATTAGTTTCTGGGGAAGTAGGGGAAGATATTGCTAATTATTTGGTAAATTCTGAGCAAACTGCATCGGCTTTATTGGTGGGGGTATTTGTAGGTAAGGATGGAGTAACAGCTTCTGGGGGAATGTTATTGCAGGTATTACCCAAGGCTTCCCATGATGAGGCTTTAATTGCGACTTTAGAGGAGAGGGTAGGGCAATTAAAAGGCTTTACTCCTTTGTTGCGGCAGGGTAAAAGTTTGACGGATATTTTTAACGATTTGTTGGGAGATTTTGGTTTACATATTTTCCCAGAGGTACAGATGGTTAGGTTTAATTGTAATTGTTCTTTTGACCGTATGTTAGGGGCTTTGAGAATGTTGGGGGTGGATGAATTGGAGGATATGATTGTTACTGATGGTGGTGCTGAAGCTACTTGTCATTTTTGTAATGAGGTTTATCATGCCAGCCCTGAACATTTACGGGAAGTAATTGAAAACATTAAGGCTCAGTAGATTAGGTGTTAGGTGGTAGAGAAGTACTGTATTAATAATTTATAAGGTTTTTTGGCAAGGGGTTTAAACCCCTTGTTTGCTGTTATATTGATTTGATGGTTTTGATGGCTTCGTCAACGTGGGCTTTGAAGTCTAGCATGGAGTCAAAAATATGTTTAACGATACCTTCTTTGTCGATGATGTAGGTTACTCTACCGGGGAGAATAAAAAGGGTGGAGGGTACACCGAATAATTTTCTAACTTTGTTTCCTTGATCGCTTAGTAAGATAAAGGGAAGATTATATTTTTGGGCAAACTGTTGATGGGATTGGGGGCTATCTCCACTAATGCCGATTACTTCTGCCCCTGCATCGGTAAATACTTCGTAGCTGTCTCTAAATGCACAGGATTCGGCGGTACATCCGGGGGTGTCGTCTTTGGGGTAAAAGTAGATAACGAGGGATTTTTGACCAATAAAGTCTTCTATTTTGATATTTTCTCCTGTAGCGGAGGGTAAGGTAAAGTTAGGAATGCGATCGCCTATTTTCAGTGCAGACATAATTAAGAATTTAATAAATCAGTATTGTACAATATTATCACCATTGCCTATTGCCTATTGCCCATTGCCTACTACCCACTTAAATGATAAATCATATCTAAAGTCAGTAACCTCAAAAATTGATGCCCTAGAGGGGTATTGAAAAAATAAAGAAAGTATTAAACCATATAAACAAGTATATTATTGCCCTACATTATAATTTTCTATGTTTAAAAAACTATTGTGGTTTAGCTCTACTATCATTCTCTCTGGAATGATTAACCCCCTTGAAACCTTTGCCCATGGAGTGGTTTTAGAATATGAAAAGGTAAGGGCGATCGCCATTGTCGCGCAATATGATACAGGAGAACCCATGAGCAACGCCCAAGTAATTGTACACGCCCCCAATAATCCCGATGAACCCTATTTACGGGGAGTAGCAGACGAAAACGGCAATTTTTCATTTACCCCAGACCAAAATATTGCGGGAAATTGGAGCGTAACAGTAAGAACTGCTGGTCATGGTAGTATTATTAACATTCCCGTGGAATCCACCACCGAAACAGTAGCATCCGACAATACCCAAACTAATGGCGATGAAAGTAGCAACTCCAACCAAAACCCCCGTCAAACCCATAGACAATCATCCCCTAATACAGCCCAAAGATTATTAATGGCAGTATCTGGAGTATGGGGATTTGTGGGTACTGCATTATTTTTCTCCCGCCCCAAAACATAAATATTTAATCCTATTTTAGATACAAATTATCAGTTACAATGCACATTCCCGACGGTTTATTACCCCCCGCTGTATCCATCTCTGGCTATGCCATCACAGGGGGATTAACATGGTTTTCACTCAGAGAAATTAATAAAATTAGTAACTATCAAGAGCAAATACCCAAAGCATCTCTATTAACGGCGGCTTTTTTTGTTTCATCCCTAATTCATATTCCTGTACCTCCTTTTAATATTCACTTGATTTTAAATGGATTGATGGGCATTGTTTTAGGTTATTTTTCATTTACTGGTATTTTAATTGGCTTATTTTTTCAAGCAGTTTTTTTTCAACATGGAGGATTATCTACCCTCGGAATAAATGCTGTAATTATGGGTTTACCTGCTTTAATTAGTTATTATTTATGGCATTTTAGAAAAATAAAAGTGTTTCAGGCAGGGGCGGGTAAAAATTTCTTAATTTTTCTTTGCGGTAGCTTAGGTGTTTTTATTTCTGCATTATTATTTGTTGCGGTAATTCTTAATACTATCTCCCCTGATTTAGATATTGACTTAGAAAGGGCTGCAATTTTGACTTCTTTAGTTACTTATGGTGTTCAGTCGATGCTTGAAGGAATAATTACCATAATGATTATTTCTTTTTTTGAAAAAGTTAAACCAGAAATAATAAATGGTTAGGTTTTAATGGAGTTGTAAAAGTAGTTAAAAGACTTTTTGAGTTTGTGTTTTCTAACCATGGGCTTAGGTTCATTATCTTAATATAGAATATCAATAATTAATGAGATTATTTTTAGATAAATATGCAACAGTAAACTCCCCCATTCATCGCTGGGAACAAAAGCCTAAATTTATTGCTCTTGTTAGCCTAATTTTTGCGTTTGCTTTTACTGAAAAACTATTTTTATTACCTATTTTAATTATTATTACTGCTGTTTTTTTCTTTTTATCTAACTTACCTCTTAATTTTTTAATCTCTAGGCTTCGTTATCCCGGAATATTTATCTTAGGAGTCGTAATTATTTTACCTTTTCTAGCAGGGGAAACCGTAATATTTAGTTGGGGATTTTTAAGTTTAAAACTAGAGGGAATTTTAACTGTAATTTTAATTGTAGTTCGCTTTTTATGTATCCTTACCATTAGTTTAATTCTTTTTGGCAGCGCACCTTTTACCACTACTTTAAAAACTTTTCAATCTTTTGGTATATCTCCCATCATTAACGATATGATGTTGTTAACTTATCGTTATTTAGAGCAAATGGGCGATCGCCTTTTAACCATGGAAAGGGCATTGCAACTAAAAGGATTTAACCCTAAAAAATTAAACCGCAGAAACTTAAAAATAATTGCCAATCTAATTGCTAACTTATTAATCAGAAGTTATGAGGACTCCAAATTAGTATATCAAGCAATGATTTTGAGAGGGTATGGAGCAAAAATTGACCATAAAAATTCTCTCACCAATAATATTAATTATCTTCATTGGTTAAGTTGTTGCGGAGTCGTCATTATTAGTCTTAGTTTAATGGTCATACAATATTTAGCATAAAAATACTAATCAATCTACTTAATCAGACTTTTGTAACCCCATAATTTGATATATAACTAACCATTGATTATGAAAAATTTTGTTTTAACGACCCATAAAATACTAGGTATTACCATTGCTTTTTTAATAATTATCATTGCCATAACAGGCAGTTATTTAGTATGGGAAAGGGAAATAAATCCTGCTATTCGCCAAAATATTCATCAAGTAGAATTTTCCACAAATCCTAATTTAATAGAAAATACCATTAATTTTGTCGCTACTAATTATCCCAATGATAGTTTAAATAAAATTGTTCTACCTTCTAATAATAATGATTCTTACCGTTTAATTTTATCATCTCCTAAAGACATTAGAACAGAAATTTATTTCGATCCTTATCAAAAAAAACTTTTAAAAGAGTATCAACGTAACAAAACCTTTGACCCTATTCTTAGTAAATTACATACCGAATTATTATCAGGAAATATTGGTAAAATTATTTTAGGTTTATCAGGAATAAGTCTATTTATTTTAGGAATTACGGGATTATATTTATGGAAAGGATGGAAAAAATTAAAATTAGGGTTTAAAGTGCGCTGGAAATCTAAGCCTAGAATTTTGAACTATGATTTACACCAATTCATAGGTATTTTTTCTTTCCTCTTAGTAATAAATATGGCTTTCACTGGTTCAGTTTTGGCATTAGATAAGCCTATCCGACAGTTTTTTATTCAACCGCAAGTTAACCAACCCAACTTATTAACTAATAACTTTCTAATCAAAACAAATAATCCTTTATTGGTAACTCCAGCATCTAATTCTATATCATTAGATTTACTACTAAACAAAGCAAAAAATATGGTTGCAGAGGCAAGATTTACAGAGATAAAATTTTTTCAAGGAAAAGACATAGTCGAATTAAGATTCAAATTCCCCCATGAAATTACTCCACGGGGAAAAAGTTATATTACCTTGAACAGTATTAATGGCGAAGTATTAAGTTTAAATAAAATATCAGAGCAATCAGTTTATAAAAGAGTAAAAACTTGGTCTGAAGCACTCCACTATGGTGCTTTTTGGGGTTTAAGTAGTATGGTGATTTATCTTATTTTTGGGGTTATTTTAGTGAGTTTATCTCTCAGTGGTTTCCTTATCTGGTGGCTAAAATACATTACCATCTCTAAGCCTAAACAAAAGTTAGTCAAAAGTGATTAAGTCTTATATCTTAATCCATTAACCATCTCATTTTCTACCATGGCAAAATAGAGCCATCCCACGAGAAAAATTTACCATGATCTTCTTTTGTTAAATCATTCATTATAGATAGTAGTTGAGAAGTACAACGCTCAATGGAAAATAACTTTTCCGGGGGTACATTTCCTTGAAATGGTTTAGATAATTTGGTGTCAGTGGTGCCGGGATGGAGGGCGACTACGATGGTTTTTTTGCTGACTCTATTGTATTCGATGGCAATATTTTTGAGGAACATATTGAGGGCAGATTTGGAAGCACGATAACCATACCAACCCCCTAAATTATTGTCTTCTATGCTACCTACTTTGGCTGATATGGTGGTAAAAATGCTAGTTTCTGAATGTTTTAATAAAGGAAGCAAATGTTTGGCTAATAAGACAGTGGGAATGGCATTTACCTGAAAATAATGCAGTAAATTATCATTGTTGATATGTTTTAAACTTTTTTCGGGTTCTATTTCCCCTTCGTGTAGAATGCCTACGCAGTTTATCACTAGGTGTAGTTTATTGGTTTCTAATTTTATTTTTTCTACTATATTAATAATATCTTGTTCTAGGGTAATATCTCCTTGTAGCGATGTAATATTATTCGGGTATTGGTTTTCTAAATTCAATAATTGTTCTGCTGTATTTATGTTTCTATATACTGTGTATATTTTTTGATATTTTTCTTCTTTTATTAATTGTTTTACAAACCCTAACCCTATACCTTGACTTGCTCCTAGTACCAAACAATATTTATTTAACATTAGATTGTTATTACATTTTTATAGCTATAATAACATTTTTAAGTTTTTTATTTATTATTTTTCACCATGGAAAAACGAAGTAAGGGACGAATCGGATCAAATAAATTGCTCAGATTGCCCCTCATAAGCTATTTAGAATAAATTTAACAGCATAGAAAAAATCTACCTATCACAAATTAAACTACTATTTATTTATCCTTACGATGCAGGATTCAAGCTAATTTTTACTACTTTATTTTTTACCTCTTCAACTTTTGGTAAAGTTAACATTAAAATACCATCATTATATTCAGCTACGACTTCGGTATTTTTAATAGCTACGGGTAAATTAATGGTTCTTTCAAACTTACCATAATTGAATTCAGAAATATAATAATTATTCTCTTTTTCTTTTAGGTTTTGACGATATTCTCCAGCAATTTTCAAGGTTTGACGACTTACGCTAATGTCCAAGTCATCTTTATTAATACCTGGGATAATAGCTTTCAAAACTAAGTTATCACCCTTATCAAATAATTCTAAGGGAATATTCCCAATGGTTGGTAGTTGCTCCCAACTATTACTTAACTCATCAAATAAACGATTCATTTGACGGTGTAAACCATTCACATCAGATAGGGGATAAAAACGAACTAAAGACATATATTTAACCCTCCATAAACTGTTATTGGTTAGCTGTTATT
Source organism: Cyanobacterium sp. (assembly GCF_054166785.1). Classification (NCBI taxonomy): domain Bacteria; kingdom Bacillati; phylum Cyanobacteriota; class Cyanophyceae; order Chroococcales; family Geminocystaceae; genus Cyanobacterium; species Cyanobacterium sp. The sequence continues at coordinate 91,941 of NZ_JBSZCP010000031.1, read as the reverse complement.
TACTTTATATGTTGCCAAAAAATATATTGTAATAGAGTAGGGAAAACCGATACCCTACAAGGAGAGTTCACCGAATATTTATGGTTAACTAAAGGAACGGAAGTAGTTGGGCAAAAAATTATAATCAATAAAGTTTTTCAGATAAAAATTCTATGGGCAGGAATATTGTTATGGACTTTTTAGGGGGCATGGTGTTATCGATACTCAAGAGTCGTAACTGTTATAAACCCCAGAGGATGTTAACGAGGAAAAAATAAATTATGCTAACATCATAGTATTAAAAACCTGTTTACTGAAGATAAAAAACCATTAAGTAACTTATCTTTAAAGAGAAAGGCTAAAAACAAAAAACTAATTTTCATAACACGAATTCGACACTATGAACATCACTAAAAACGGACTCATTTTAGGGGCAACGGCCTTAACTGCTGGTAGTGTAGCAATAACAGGCTTTGGTCTCCACTATTCGCAAACTCAGGCTTTTGTCCAACAAAGTCCTAAGGAAATAGTCGATGAGGTATGGCAAGTAATTAATAGCCGTTATGTCGATGCAACTTTTAACGGTCAAGATTGGCGCAGTATTAGAAATGAGTTCTTGGAAAGGGAATATGCTAGTGCTGAGGATGCTTATGAGGCTGTGAGGGAAATGTTGAAGACGTTGGATGATCCCTATACTCGCTTTATGAACCCTGAGGAGTTTAGAAGTATGCAGATAGATACTTCTGGGGAGTTGACTGGGGTGGGGATTCAGATTACGAAGGAGGAGGAGACAAATAACATTGTGGTGGTTGCACCCATCGAGGATACTCCAGCATCGGAGGCTGGGGTGATGGCAAAGGATATTATTACCAAAATTGATGGTCAAAGTACGGAGGGTATGGAGTTAAATGATGCGGTTAACCTGATTAGAGGTGTACCGGGTAGTAATGTTGTGTTGACCATTGAGAGAAATAATCGTGAAATAAATTTTGAGCTTACCCGTGCCAAGATTGAAATTAAGCCTGTTAGAAGTAGGATTGATGAAGATCCTAATATTGGTAGAGTGGCTTATATTCGGTTAGTTCAATTTAGTAGTAATGCTTCTGCTGATATGCGAGAGGCGATCGCACAGGCGGAATCAGAAAACGTTAATGGTTATATTTTAGACCTACGCTCTAATCCGGGGGGTTTGTTATACTCCAGTGTAGAAATTTCTCGGATGTTCATTAACAGGGGCGGGATTGTCACCACCGTGGACAGGGTAGGAGAAGTGGATAGTCACCAAGCCAATGGTCGGGCATTGACGGATAAACCCATGGTCGTTTTGGTGGACGGAGGCTCCGCTAGTGCCAGTGAAATTGTTTCGGGTGCATTGCAGGATAACGGTAGGGCAACCATTGTGGGTACTCAAACCTTTGGTAAGGGTTTGGTGCAGTCGGTGCGTGGTTTGAGTGATGGTTCTGGATTGGCGGTCACTATTTCTAAGTATCTTACCCCCGATGGTCGAGATATTAACAAAGAAGGTATTACCCCCGACATTGTTTATGAACTTAACGAGGAAGAAAGGGAACTTTTAGCGGGCGATCGCCAAAAAGTTGGAACCTTAGCAGATGGACAATTCAGAAAAGCCTTTGAAGTCCTCAGCAATAAAATTACTGACACCGCTCAAAATTAGGAAACACCAACAACAAGGGGTTTTAACCCCTTGCCAAACTTACTGGTATTAATCCAACCTCCTGCCAAATCTACTTCTGAAGAAAAAGAAATACAATATTTGGTCTAACCAAACTTACCCGTAACATAATCTCTAGTTAACTCCTCGGCTGGATCATTAAAAATCTTATCGGTATTATCAAACTCCACCAAATAGCCAACCTTATTACCCTTATTACCCACCGCCTCAGCATTAAAAAAAGCAGTCTTATCCGCTACCCTTGTGGCCTGTTGCATATTATGGGTAACAATCACAATGGTGTAATTTTGTTTTAACTCGTGCATCAACTCCTCAATTTTGAGGGTGGAAATAGGATCAAGGGCAGAACAAGGTTCATCCATTAACAACACCTCAGGTTGAGCCGCAATGGTACGGGCAATACATAACCTCTGTTGCTGTCCCCCAGACAAAGAAAAACCACTTTCTTGTAACTTATCCTTTACCTCATCCCATAGCACCGCACGGCGTAAACAGTTTTCCACCAATTCATCCAAATCTCCTTTATAACCATTGATTCTTGCCCCATAGGCAACATTATCATAAATAGTCTTGGGGAAAGGGTTAGGGCGTTGAAACACCATGCCGATATATTTACGCAGTTTTACAGGGTCAACATCCTTGGCGTATAAATTTTGTCCGTGGTAAGTAACCCTACCTGTTAAGCGGAAAATTTTGATCAAATCATTTAGTCGATTTAATGATCTTAGAATGGTACTTTTACCGCACCCAGAAGGACCGATAAAAGCGGTAATCTTGTTTTGCTCAATATCTAAATTTACTCCCCTAACGGCTTTGAAACCACCGTAATAAATATCAACGTTCTCTAATGCCATGACTCTTGAGCCACCGCTGTTGATGTTTGGAGAGTCCATGTAACTGTTGTCGGAGTACATTGTTTTATTTTAGTTAATGATAAATAATAAATAATAGATTTAGCTTTGAAATCGAAGTATTAGATCCTTTTCGACCTATTTAGGCACTTTATGGCAAATCTTGATCAACCCAAGGAGTAAAAAAACTGTTATACCTGTAACAATTTTAAGGTTAAAAGTATTAATTTATTCTTAAATTTTTCCTTGAGTAGATCATTCTTTTTAATAAACCTTTCTACGGGTAGCAAAACGAGTAAGAACACTGGTTAGTAGTACCAACGCTACTAAAATTAAAGCTCCAGCCCATGCCAATTCGTTTTGGGCAGGAAAAGGTACGATCGCAAAGTTATACACCAATACCGCAAGGGTTGCCACAGGTCGGAATAAACCTTGTACAGATACGTCTGGCCAGAAGTTGGAATATAAAGCTGTAAATAACAACGGTGCCGTTTCCCCCGCCGCCCGTGCGATCGCCAAAGTGACCCCCGTAACGATACCGGGTAAAGCCGCAGGTAAGACAATTTTTAATACCGTTTGATAGTTGTAAGCACCAACTCCCAGAGCCGCCCAGCGAACATCTTGGGGAATAATCTTAAGAGCCTCATCGGTAGTACGAATAATAGTAGGTAACATCAACACCGCCAAGGCAACACCCCCTGCGATGGAAGAAAAACCCACAATACCACTCGATACCAACAAACCATAGGCAAATACCCCCGCAATAATCGAAGGTACACCACTCAAAACGTTGGTAGCAAAACGAATAATTAAAGCCGTTTTACCATTTTTACTAAATTCCGAGAGATAAATGGCGGCCATAACCCCAAAAGGCACAGAAATCAGAGTGGCAATACCCACCACCACCAAAGTTCCGATAATAGCATTAGCCAAACCTCCATCGGTTAAGCCAGGAGGAGGAGGTAATTTAGTGAATAAATCCACATTCAAACGACCAAAACCCTGTACCACCACAAAAAATACTACTGCCACCAGAGGAATCATCGTGATAGCCACACATAGGACAGAAATTGCCGTCATGACATTTCCTAAAATAGTCCTTGGGCTGTTATTTTCTTTCTTTAAATTTAAACTCTTAACGGTTGGAGAAGTCATAATAAAACTAAGATAAAAATGTATTGAAATTAATGATTAAAGCGACCAAATCACAAGTAAAAAACAGACAACTAACTTAGTCATATTTTGCCTTAATCTTATTAACAATAATTTCTGCAAAAATGTTAACAATAAGAGTTAAAATCATTAACACCAAACCAGCATACATTAGGGCAGAAACCTGTAAACCACTGGCTTCAGCAAACTGATTTGCAATCAAAGACGCAATGGTATTAGCAGGAGCCAAGATAGAAATGTTGAGACGGTTAGAGTTACCAATGATCATTGTTGCCGCCATAGTTTCTCCCATGGCACGACCCAAAGCCAACATCACACCCCCCACAATCCCAGAAATAGCACCCGGAATTAAAACACGGAAAATAGTTTCCCAACGGGTAGCCCCCAAACCTAAAGAAGCCTGACGTAAATCAGGGGGTAAGGATGCCAAAGAATCACGAGAAATGGCAATGATAATGGGCAAAATCATGATCGCCAAAATAATCCCTGCAGGTAACATCCCAGGGCCAGATGGCTCAGTGCTAAAAATGGGAATCCAGCCAAAGTTAGCATTCAACCAAATACCAAGGGTTCTAGTCAAAGGAATCAATACAAAAATCCCCCACAGTCCGTAAACTACACTGGGGATAGCGGCCAAAATTTCTACCAGAAATACTAAGGTGGTGCGAATTTCTTCGGGAATAAAATCTTCACTCAAGAAAATAGCTGCCCCCACTCCTAAAGGAATGGCAATCAATAAAGCAATCAGGGAACTAACCAACGTTCCGTAAATTACCATCAAAGTTCCATAGTTATTGACCACAGGGTTCCAGTTACTACTGCCAAAGAAACTGAAATTAATTTCTACAATGGCAGGCCAAGCACCGATGATGATGATCAGAGCAATACTAATCAAGATTAAACCAATGCCAATGGCAAAGGCATAGGTAAGCCAGCGAAAGCCTGTATCAAGATTTTTTTCAACAACGGATCTAGAATCAGTTACGGCACCAGATCTGCCAGAATAGCCAGAAACACTCATTTTTAATACCAAATTAGATAAACTGCAAGTATAAACCAGTTTGTATCATTTTCCCGGGATGATTGTCGAGAAAATGATAACGCTTAAATCAATTATTAATCAACGGTGATGGTAAATTCATCCGTTAGTCGATCCGCAGCTTCAGCAACTCTGGCTACTACGTTAGGAGGTAGGGCAATATAGCCTAATTCTTCGGCTACGTTTTGACCTTCTGTTAAGGCATATTGAATCATAGCTTCAATGGCGATCGCAAGTTGAGGATCATCATACTGTTCATAAACCATAATCCAACTGTAAGTAACAATAGGATAAGAATTAGCACCCTCAGGATCGGTAATAAAAGCTCTGAGGTTATCTGGTAACTCTACGTTAGCTAAGGTAGCAGAAGTAGTTTCATTATTAGGGAAAACAAATTCTCCAGAAGCATTTTCCAAAGAAGCCATGGGAATATTGTTATTAGTTGCGTAACCATACTCTACATAACCAATCGCTCCTTCCGTTTGCATTACGGTAGCAGTAACCCCTTCATTACCTCTACTACCAATGAAACTACCTCCAGCAGTTCCCCATTCTACGGTAGTACCTTGACCCACTTCATTAGCCCACTCTTCACTAATGTCAGCTAAGTGCATAGTTAATACCCCAGTAGTACCACTACCGTCGGAACGGTGTACAAAGGTAATACCACGATCTGGTAAATCTACATCTGGATTATCCTCGGCAATACGAGGATCATTCCATCTAGTAATTCGACCCAAAGCAATGTCCACATAAACTTCTCTACTTAAGTTTAGTTCATCAACACCTGGTAGGTTGAAAGCGAACACGATACCCCCAGCGGTTACGGGTAGAAGTATTACTCCTCGGTCGATAGCCTCCATTTGTTCATCACTCATCGCCACATCACTGGCACCAAAATCTACGGTCTGGGCAGTAAACTGCTCAATCCCAGCACCACTACCCACAGACTGATAGTTAACCTGTAATTGAGGTACTTGTTGATTTAAGCTTACAAACCAGTTTTGAAAAATAGCAGCGGGAAAACTAGCCCCTGCTCCAGTGACATTAACACTATTATCAAAAGGAAGCTCAATACTTGCGGTTTGACCCGTAGTTTCTCCTCCTTCCCCTCCTCCTGTGGTTGTAGTGTCTCCTCCTCCACAAGCTGCTAAGACAAGAGCGAGAGTAAGGCTAGAAAATCCACCTAACACTTTGTTTTTTAAAGTTTTACTGTTTAATTTGGTCAACATATTATTGATAATAAAAGTTTAATTTGCTGTTCAGGTTCTAATGATAGAACAGTGATGGTTATTTGTTGGTAAAGGTTAGGTTAAGAAATTTATTTTTTATCTCAACTTTTTTTTAACCTGATTTTAAGCACTATTTTTATTGACAAAACGAACCAATTAGCCCTAGTTTTTTTACTTTTTTTACTTAATTTATCTTTTTTGTTACAAAACATACAAACCAAATTTTCTTGAAATAAAATCTAAAGTAATATGTCTCTATTCCTTTTCTCAGAAGGCTAATTGTATGAAGATGCAAGACAATCGTAAATTAATTCAAACTATTTTGTTATGTATAGGGTTGGGAATTTCAGCTCAGGCTTGTGGAAACTCCGTTGCCCAAGAAAGTCAATCAATATCCATTGATGGTTCTAGTACGGTATTTCCCATAACTGATTTGATTACCAGAAATTTTAATGCAGAAAATGAAAGCGAAATCAGTGTAAATGTCGGTTTTTCTGGATCTGTGGGGGGGTTTCGTAAGTTTTGTAATGGAGAAACGGATATAAATAACGCTTCTGTGCCCATTCCCAAACAAGCCATGGAAGAATGTAAAAAAAATGGAGTTGCTTACATTGAATTACCTGTTGCTTTTGATGCCCTCACAGTGGTAGTAAATCCTAACAACAATTGGCTGGAATCAATTACAGTAGAGGAGTTAAAAACCATGTGGCAGCCTAGGGCTGAAAATCAAGTTGTTCGCTGGAATCAAGTTAATTCGAGTTGGCCAGAGAATACACTAAATTTATTTGGTCCTGGGCGAGATTCTGGTACTTTTGAGTATTTTACAGGGGCTATCATGGGGGAAACCAAAGCTAGTCGTAATGATTATGTATTTAGTGAAGATGATGATGCCTTAGTCAATGGGGTGGCACAGGATGGTAATGCCCTTGGTTATTTTGGCTATGCTTATTACGAACAAAATCAGGATAAGTTAAAGGCTTTAGCCATCGATAGTGGAGAGGGGGCTGTTTTTCCTTCCGATGAAACTATTATCAATAATACCTATCGCCCTCTTACTCGTCCTCTATTTATCTACGTTAATGCCAAGAGCGCCCAAGATAATCCCGCTCTAAAAACTTTTGTAGAATATTATCTGGAATCTGCTTCTAGGATTGTCAGGGAAGTAGGTTATCTGCCTTTACCTGATTCTGCCTATGATGTGGGGTTAATTCATTTCAATACCCATCAGGTGGGTACTGTTTTTAATGGCGAGGCGGTGTTTAATGTGAGTATCAACGAGTTGTTAACGAAAACCTATGCCCAAGATGGGGAGGATGGTTACGTTTTTTAAATAAGGTCGTCAAATGACGGTTGGTCTTTTTATCTAGGGTCGATGGGGGTTTAGAATAGAGATAGATAAATTTTTTGTTTATGACTTTATTTTAATTTAAATAAATTTAACCTATGGATTTAGTTGCTTTACAAAGTACCTTAGATAATGTTTCTTTTGCTGTATTGTTCATCACAATGCTTTTATATTGGATCGGTACAGCTTTTCCTTCTTTTACTTGGTTGCCCAAATTAGGTACCACGGGTATGATTATCGCTAACTTGGCGATCGCCACTTTATTGGGTGCAAGGTGGATTGAGGGAGGTTATTTCCCCCTTAGTAACCTTTACGAGTCTTTATTTTTCCTCACGTGGGGCATTACCGTGGTTCATCTCATCGCCGAGAATATGAGTGATAGTCGCTTGGTAGGGGTTTTCACCGCTCCTGTCGCCATGGGCATTACCGCCTTTGCTGCCCTTTCTCTCCCTGCAGAGATGCAACATAGTGAACCCTTAGTACCTGCTCTCAAATCTAATTGGTTGATGATGCACGTTAGCGTAATGATGTTTAGTTACTCTGCCCTGATGGTAGGCTCTCTCATTGCGATCGCCTTTTTGATTTTTACCCGAGGAAAAGAAATCCAATTAAGGGGAAGTTCCGTTGGCACAGGCGCTTATCGTAACGTCAAGAAATTTAACCTAAAATATAATACCGAGTCAGTACAACCCGACTTAACCCAGAATCAAGGTGGTACAGCAGTATTAACAAAACCCGTAGAAACGGCAATTACCCTTTCCCCCGAACGTTTGAGCCTAATAGATACCCTCGATAATATTAGTTATCGCATTATTGGTTTAGGATTTCCCCTCCTCACCATCGGCATTATATCAGGTGGTGTGTGGGCAAACGAAGCATGGGGATCTTACTGGAGTTGGGATCCCAAAGAAACATGGGCATTAATTACTTGGCTTGTATTTGCCGCCTATCTTCACGCCCGCATTACCAAAGGTTGGCAAGGTAGAAAACCCGCTATTTTGGCCGCTGGTGGCTTTTTTGTAGTGTGGATTTGCTACCTCGGAGTAAATATTTTAGGTAAAGGATTACATTCTTACGGTTGGTTTTTTTAGATATATCATTAAATCCCTCGCATTGACCAGGGGTGATTCATTCTCCCCTCGCCTTTTGGGAGAGGGGTTGGGGGTGAGGGGAAATCAATTTTGATACCTACTTTGAATCACCCCTGCCTTAATAAGGGGGGAATGAATATATTTAATAAAAATAAATACTATCCTGCCAATTTAGCTTTAACTAACTCCTGAATTTTTTTCCCATCAGCCTTACCCTTCAAATCCTTCATCGCTACACCCATCACTTTACCCATATCCTTGGCACTAGAAGCCCCTACCGTCGCAATAATTTGATCCACAATCTCCCCTAACTCCTCATCGGAAATTTGTTCAGGTAAATAAGTCTCTATGATTGCTAACTCTGCTTGTTCTTTTTCAGCTAAATCAGGACGATTTGCACCGATATATTGCTCGATGGAATCCCGTCTTTGCTTTGCCTGTTGTACTAAAATTTGCACCTCATCATCAGGGCTAAGACTATCTTTGCCCTTACCTCTCAACTCCACTTCTTTCTCTAATAATACTTTTTTAATGCTTCTAACGGTTTCTAGGCGAATCTTATCCTTTGCCCTCATGGCTGTTTTAATATCTTCGCCAATTTTATCTTTTAAACTCATTTTTTAATAACACTCAAAATAAACACAACTTTTATTGTAACCTGTGGGGTTTTGTGGTAGTCAAATTCCTATATAATAAAGAGTTTGAGAACTAAATAAGATAAATTGTAAACTAAATGATTCACGATATATTTATGCCCGCCCTCAGCTCTACTATGACTGAAGGAAAAATAGTTTCATGGGAAAAAGCACCGGGAGATAAGGTTGAGAAAGGAGAAACCGTCGTTGTAGTCGAATCAGACAAGGCGGATATGGATGTAGAATCTTTTTATTCTGGTTATTTAGCCACTATTTTAGTGGATGCTGGAGAAGAAGCCCCCGTGGGTGCTGCCATTGCATACATTGCCGAAACTGAAGCAGAAATCGAAGAAGCCAAGAAAAAAGCGACCAGTGCGGCTAGTGCATCCAATGGTGCATCGGCTCCTAAAGTGGAGAAAAAAGTAGAAACTCCTACCCCTGAGCCTGTGGCTACCACCCCCATTAATGTGCCTAGTGGTAGGTTAATCGCTTCTCCCCGTGCCAAAAAATTAGCCAAAGAATTAAAAGTTGATTTGACCACCCTTACTGGTACTGGTTTAAATGGACGCATCACCGCCGAGGATGTGGAAAAAGTTGCAGGAAAAGCTCCTACCGTTCCCACTGTTACCCCTGTTTCTGCGGTTACCACTCCCCCCGTTGCTCAGGCGATCGCCCCTGCTCCTGCTCCTGTAAACCACCATGCTGGGGAAACTGTTCCCCTCAATACTCTACAACAGGCGGTAGTCAGAAACATGATGGCGAGTTTACAAGTGCCTACCTTCCATGTGAGTTACGACATTACCACCGATGCCCTCGATGCCCTTTACCGTCAAATCAAGCCCAAGGGTGTCACCATGACTGCTTTACTCGCTAAGGCGGTGGCTGTCACTTTACAAAAACACCCCATCGTTAATTCTAGTTACACCGATGCTGGTATCAAATACAATGAAGGAATCAACATTGCGATCGCCGTTGCCATGCCCGATGGCGGTTTGATTACCCCCGTGTTAAAAAATGCTGACCAAGTAGATATTTATTCCCTTGCCCGTAGCTGGAAAGACCTCGTAGCAAGAGCCAGAGCAAAACAACTACAACCCGATGAGTATAGCACGGGTACTTTTACCATTTCTAACCTTGGAATGTTTGGTGTCAGTAGCTTTGACGCTATTTTGCCTCCCGGACAAGGTTCTATCCTTGCGGTAGGGGGCGCTCGTCCTACGGTGGTATCCGATGGACAGGGTTTCTTTGGGGTTAAAAATCAGATGACTGTTAATATTACCTGTGATCATCGTAATATTTATGGAGCGGATGCGGCTTCTTTCCTCAAGGATTTAGCCCAGTTGATTGAGTCTGAAACCCATTCTTTGACTCTTTAATTTTTTAGGTGGTAGGGTTTAGGTGTTAGGTATTAGGTTATTAATTTGTGCTTGGGCATTACGGCGCCACATGGCAGGTTTTATCCTTCTGAGGGCGGAGGCGGTAAATCTTTTATCCCATTCTTCGTCCGATAGTTGGGCTAACTCGGTTAGTTTTGGGTTAAGGTTTTCGGGGTAAGGATTAAAGTCTTCGATGTCGGTGGGTTGAGCAAATCTTTGATTCCATGGACACACATCTTGGCATATATCACACCCTGCTACCCAATTATTTAGGTTAGGGGCGATCGCACTGGGCAAACTTTCCGCACGATTTTCGATGGTATGATAAGCTATGCACCGATTCGCATCCACCACAAAAGGCTCGGTAATGGCGTCGGTGGGACAAGCAGAAATACAACGGGTACAAGTACCACAATGATTAGTGTGGGGTTTATCCACATCCAAAGGAATATTAACCAAAATTTCCCCCAAAAAAACCCAACTTCCATAATTTCGGGTAATCACATTACCATTTTTGGCAATCCAACCAATACCAGCTTTTTGCGCCCATACCTTATCCTGAATCGGGCCCGTATCCACATAATATCTCGCCTCAATGCCCATATCATTAAACCATTGAGCAAAAACTTTTAACCTCTTTTGAATAATGCGATGATAATCCCTACCCCAACCATAACGGGAAATTTTAGCATCCTCTGGATTCCCCGAACGCTCATGGGGAGTATAATAATTTAAAGCCACAGAAATAACCGATTGCACCCCCTCCATACACTCATTTATATTCTGCCTTTTGGGGTTACCCATCCACTTCATGTCTGCCTGATAACCCTTATCTAACCATTTTTGTAAATTGTTAACTGCTCGTTGATGATAATCCCCGATTTCCTCCACCGAAGCAATGCCCACTTCATGGAAACCAATTTCCTTCGCCTTTTGTTTAACTTCTTGTGCTGTTAGCTTCATCATCAGTGGGTAGTAGTAAACTGCTGAATTCTTACAAAAAATGATATTATAAGACAATTGTAAACAAATATTAAGGTAAAAAGGTTTATATTAATGTCTCTATATTACATTTTAGGTGCGATCGCCCTGCTAACAGTAGTAGGAATCGTTATTTATTTAGTAACCCCCCGCAGTTTTGAATCCCCCGACACCGTAGCCAACTCCTATGATGAATGGACCGATGACGGTATCCTAGAATTTTATTGGGGAGAACATATCCACCTAGGACATTATGGCTCACCACCAAGAAAAAAAGACTTCCTAGAAGCCAAAGCCGACTTTGTCCATGAAATGGTGAAATGGGGCGGTTTAGACAAACTACCCGAAGGCACCAAAGTTTTAGACGTAGGTTGCGGTATTGGTGGTAGCACCCGTATTTTAGCCAAGAGTTATGGTTTTGATGCCACAGGTATCACCATCAGCCCCAAACAGGTACAACGCGCCACCGAATTAACCCCCGAAGGCGTGAGTGCCAAATTTCAGGTAGATAATGCCCTTAACTTATCCTTTCCTGACAATAGCTTTGACGTAGTATGGTCCATCGAAGCAGGCCCCCACATGCCCGATAAAGCAAAATATGCCCAAGAAATGATGCGGGTGCTTAAGCCAGGGGGTACATTAGTAGTAGCCGACTGGAACCAAAGAGACGATCGCCAAATCCCCCTCAACGGATGGGAAAAAGTAGTAATGCGTCAATTATTAGATCAATGGTCCCATCCTTCCTTCTCCAGCATTGAAGGCTTTTCCGAGCAAATCGCCGAAACAGGCATGGTAGAAGGGGAAGTAGTTAACGCTGATTGGACACAGGAAACCCTACCCTCTTGGTTAGAGTCCATCTGGCAGGGGATTGTAAGACCTGAAGGTATCATCCGTTTTGGTGTTTCTGGTTTTATTAAATCCTTGCGCGAAGTACCTACCATGTTACTAATGCGCGTCGGTTTTGGTGCTGGTTTATGTCGTTTTGGGATGTTCAAAGCCACAAAAGCTCAAACTGCCACCACCGCCCAAGCTGGTACTACTTCCGAAACCGTCAACGCTTAGATAAAATTCTCTTTTCCTCCCCTTTCCTTTTCACAGGGGATACCCTAGACAAAGGGTTTGAAGACTAGAAAAACGAAATAAAACAAAGACGGCAAGGGGCTAAAGCCCCTTGTTATTCCTTACCTACATCAATTTAATTATGCCTACTTACTCAAAAAAAATAGCCATCATTGGTGCTGGAATCGGAGGTTTAACCCTTGCCCTCGCTTTAGAAAAAAAAGGAATCGACTTTCATCTACACGAACAGGCAAATTCCTTTGAGGCTTTGGGTTATGGTTTGCAATTAAGCCCGAATGTGGTGAGGGTATTACAAGATTTAGGCATTGGTGAAGAATTAGAAGCTATATCCCATCGTTGTTTGGGTTTTGAATTAAAATCATTTAAAAGTAATGATACCTTAGCCCAGTGGAAGCTAAAAAGTGACACTCCCTACTATCAATGTCGCCGTGCAGACTTACATCAGTTATTATACAATTCCCTCAAAAATAAAGATAAAATCAGTTTCGCCCAGAAATTACAATCCTATGAAGTAGAAGGAGAGCAGATTGTTCTAAACTTTGAAAATAAAAATTCCATTACTACCCATGCCCTTGTGGGAGCCGATGGAGTGCGATCGCCCATTAGACAAAGCCTTTTCCCCACAGAGAAACCCCAATATGCAGGATATGCAGCCTATCGAGCCATATTACCCTTCACACCAGAATATAATTCCTTAATAGATAAAGCTACCGTGTGGATGGGGGAAAATCATCACGTAGTCGCCTACCCCAACGGTAATCAGAATAAAACTCAACCATGGTTAAATCTGGTTTTAGTAGTCAAAGATGCCCAATGGCATGAGCAAGGGTGGACAATTCTCGCTGATAAACAAGAAATTGCCGAAAACTTCCAAAATCAATCCTCCCTCCTCAACACCATTTTAAAAGACTTGGTATCCAACCCCGAACCTTGTTTCAAATGGGGACTATTTGACCATAAACCCCTTCCTTTTTGGACTCAGGGCAAAATTACCCTTTTAGGAGACTCCGCCCACCCTCTGTTACCCTTCCAAGCCCAGGGGGCAGCCATGGCCATCGAAGATGCCTACATTTTAGCCCGATGTATTGACCAAGAAACCACCATCGAACAAGCATTTAAGAAGTATCAAAACTTAAGGCTACAACGCACCGCCCAAGTGCAACAAACCTCCCGCAACAACGCCGATATTTTCCACGCTACGGGCATTAAAGCCATGGTAAGAGATACGGGCTTAAAACTAATATCCTCCGTCCATGGAGAATTACTCAATCAAAAAACCGCTTGGATTTACAATTACGATCCCCTGACCCTTCCTTTATAATTATTAATATAACTTAACAAAACTAAATATAAAAAATGGAAGTTTTAAGCAAATCAATCCATGATGTACCCTCATTGCCCGGGGAATATTGGCAGTGGCGAGGAGAGCAGGTTTATTATGTCAAAGCAGGGGTAGAAAACCCGACTAAACCTCCCCTATTATTAGTCCATGGTTTTGGAGCATCCACCGATCATTGGCGTAAAAATATCCATATACTAAAAGAAAACTACCAAGTATGGGCGATCGATCTCATGGGTTTTGGACGCTCAGGAAAACCCCCATGGGAATATAACGGTATCCTTTGGCGACAACAGTTAAACGACTTCATCCAAGAAAAAATAGGAAAACCCACCATCCTAGCAGGAAACTCCCTCGGTGGTTATGCCTCCCTTTGCACCGCTGCCGAGTATCTGGATAATGTTGCAGGATTAATCCTAATCAACAGTGCTGGCCCATTTTCCGATACCAAGAAAAAAAACCCTACCATCGCTCAAAAAATAACAGGGCTAGTGTTGCGTCAATCATGGGTGACATATATCCTGTTTCAACGTCTCAGAAATAAAAAAAATATTCGCAAAACCCTCGAAAAAGTTTATTTAGATAATACCGCCATCAACGATCAACTAATCGAAGATATTTATCGTCCCTCCTGTGATGAGGGTGCATTGCAAGTATTTGCATCGGTGTTCAAAAATCCCGAAGGAGACAAAATTGATCAACTCCTAGAGCAACTAGAATGCCCTCTGATGACCATTTGGGGAGAAGCAGACCCCTGGATGAGAACCAAGGAAAGGGGAGCTAAATTTAAAGAATTTTGCCCAAGTCTAACGGAACACTACCTCAATGCAGGACATTGTCCCCATGACGAAGCCCCCGAACAGGTTAGTCAGATTATCAGTGATTGGATGGAAAAATGTCTGTAAAATGTAACAAATAAACAAAAACTAATTACAAGATACCCACAGGGGCTTTACAATAGAAAGGATAGAGATCATTGCCGATGAAATAAAAAAACTTATATGGTAGCTTCTAACTTTTCCCCTGTAAAACTGTCCCCCGATGTAGCTTCAGTAAAACAAACTGGAGCTTTCGCACTCATGGATAGCCTTTGCCGTCATGGTGTGGAACATATTTTCGGTTATCCGGGGGGAGCTATTTTACCTATCTATGATGAATTATATCGCTTTGAAGCCAGAGGAGAATTAAAACATATCCTCGTGCGCCACGAACAAGGGGCATCCCACGCTGCCGATGGTTATGCAAGGGCCACAGGAAAAGTGGGGGTATGTTTTGGTACTTCAGGGCCTGGGGCAACGAACCTTGTAACGGGCATCGCTACGGCCCACATGGACTCTATTCCCATGGTCATTATTACAGGTCAAGTACCCCGTGCGGCTATTGGTTCTGATGCTTTCCAAGAAACTGATATTTTTGGCATCACTTTACCCATCGTTAAACATTCCTATGTAGCTCGTCATGCCCGTGATATTGCGTGGATTATCGCTGAGGCTTTCCACATTGCTAGTACGGGGCGCCCTGGTCCTGTGTTGGTGGATATTCCCAAGGATGTAGGATTGGAGGAGTGTGATTATGTGCCAGTTAATCCGGGGGATGTGAAGTTAGCTAGTTATCGTCCTACGGTGAAGGGAAATCCTCGCCAGATTAATGCGGCTATTGAGTTGATGGCTGAGGCGAAAAAACCTTTGTTATATGTGGGTGGTGGAGCAATTTTGGCTAATGCCCACGAAGAAGTTAAGGCTTTGGCTCATCGTTTCCAAATTCCTGTGACTACAACTTTGATGGGGTTAGGGGCCTTTGATGAACATGATCCTCTTTCGGTGAGTATGTTGGGGATGCACGGCACGGCCTATGCTAACTTTGCGGTTACGGGCTGTGATTTGTTGATTGCGGTGGGTGCTAGATTTGATGATCGGGTAACGGGTAAATTAGATGAGTTTGCTTCCCGGGCGAAGGTTATTCATATTGATATTGATCCTGCGGAAGTAGGCAAAAATCGCCGTCCTGATGTGCCTATTGTGGGGGATGTGCGTCAAGTTTTAACTCAAATTTTAGATCGTTTAGATGAATTAAGTTTACCTGAGCAAACGATTACCCAAGATTGGTTGGCACAAATCGAAGATTGGAAAAAAGATTATCCTTTGGAAGTGCCTCAGCCAGAAGGCTCTTTGTCTCCCCAAGAAGTAATTGTAGAAATTAATCGTCAAGCTCCCAAGGCTTACTATACTACGGATGTAGGACAACATCAGATGTGGTCTGCTCAGTTTCTAAAAACTGGTCCTCGCCGTTGGATTTCTAGTGCTGGTTTGGGTACCATGGGCTATGGGCTTCCTGCGGCTATGGGAGTAAAGGTTGCGTTACCTGAGGAGGAAGTGATTTGTATTAGTGGGGATGCTAGTTTTCAGATGAATCTCCAAGAGTTGGCGACTTTGGCTCAATACAATATTAAGGCGAAAATTGTCATTATCAATAACGGTTGGCAAGGCATGGTGCGTCAGTGGCAAGAGACTTTCTACGGAGAGCGTTATTCTTCTTCTAATATGTCCACGGGCATGCCTAATTTTGAGTTATTAGCTCAGGCTTTTGGGGTGAAGGGTATGGTGGTTAGTAGTCGTGATGAGTTACAAGGTGCGATCGCCCAGATGCTTGATCATGATGGCCCTGTGTTAATGGATGTTCAGGTAACATCTAATGAAAACTGTTATCCCATGGTAGCCCCCGGTAAGTGCAACTCAGAAATGTTGGGTTTACCAAAAGAGCCTCCTAGTTTTGAATAATTAATTTTTCTCTACCATAATTTTTAGTCTCCCTTCGATGGGGGACTTTTTTATATCCGATTTATAAATCGTACTTTTATTGATTGTTTATTGGCAACGGGCTTAAGCCCATTTTCCATTGCCTATTCCGATTGAGTATGGGGTGTATTTAACAAAATGTTCAAATTAAGAGGATCATTGTTAAACTAAACAGTAGGGCTAAAAGCGAATACATCTCCTCGTCCGTTGTGCAAAAACAGTAACAATCATGAATCTACTTAACCAAGCATCTCAATTTTTTATGGATGAAGTTCCTCAATTATTACAAGAGATAAAAGAAGGCTTAGATAATCTGGAGCAAACCTATCATAACGAAGCTCAAATCGATCAAATTATTAGGGCTATCAACTCTCTGGAAACGGGGGCAACGGAGGCTGGTTTTCAGGGCATTGGGGATGTTGCTCAAAAATTAAAACACTACACCAGAAGTTTATATCATCAAAACTTGACCATTGATCAAGACTTAGAAACACTATTTTTAAAAGGTTATGATTGTTTAGCAAAACCCCTCCATCAGCAGATAGAAAAGGGAGATTTTGAAGATATTCAAGAAGATAGCCATGGGGTATGGCAACAATTAGAGCAAAAATTAGGGCCTTATCTTGAGGAGTTAGAAATTTCTAATCCTTCTCCACAGGGCTTGGATGATGATATGGTTGCCACTATGTTTGAGTCAGATGTAAAAGAAGCCATCGAATCCTTAAGACAAAATGTGGATAGTCTTTCCCCAGAAAGTCTCACGGAAGAAGTTTTACTACAAGCGGAGATTTTTCTTGATTTTAGTGAAATGTTTCAGCTTTCTGGATTTCGTCAAATTGCAGAAGCTACGGCTATGGCGATCGCCAATTATCCTGAAAAAATTCGAGAAATTACCCATTTACTCATAGAAGATGTAACCCATGCGCGGGAAAAAGTGTTACAGGGCGATCGCACCTATGGAGGAAATGTTTCTGTGGCATTGAAAAAACTATCAGGACAACTAGATATTAACAATCCAGAGTCTAATTTAGAAGAATCCGTTTCTAAGGGTGAAGATAATGGAGATGGTTTAATCCCAGATGAAGTAGATTTAATTGGGGGGATAGCAGAGGAAGTGGAAAATCAAGAACAAGAAATTGACTTCGCTTCCTTGATAGAAGAAGAAACCCCAGATTTTGCTAGTCTTGCAGAAGAAGTAGTCCATGAGGAGGAAGAAGCCCTTGATTTTGCATCCCTAGAAGAAGAAAACGACACCGAAGAAGAAATTATTGATTTTGCCAATCTTGCGGAAGAAGTAGTAAATGAGGAAGAAGAAGCCCTCGATTTTGCATCCTTTGCACAGGAAGAAAATAATGAAGAAGGGGAAATCATTGATTTTGGAAATTTTGAAGAAGAAACCATAGATTTTGGTCAACTAATGGAAAATTTTGACACATCAGAAGAAGAAAGCCCATCTTCTCAAGAAAATACCTCCGATGAATTTGATAGTTTAGAAGATGCCTTTGCCCAGTATGCCGAAGAAAATGATGAAGAATCAGCACAACAGAGGGAATTACAACAACAATCCTATCAATTTTTTATGGAAGAAGTGCCAGAATTGGTTGGGCTTATCGATACTGGATTTGAAAAAGTAATCCTTGAACCTGATAATATCAACGAAATTAACGAAATAGCAAGGGCTGCCCATTCCCTTAAAGGGGGTGCAAGGAGTGCAGGTTTAGACGATATTGGTAACATTGCCCTACGGGTAGAAAAAAGTTTTAAAGCCCTCTTCAATGAAAATATTAACCTTGATGAACAATTAACCGCCTATATGCGGGATATATATCAACTTTTGCGACAACCCCTCATGGCAAGATTGGAAAATCAAGATTTTGATGAAAAATTTAACCTCGATTTAGCCAATGAAATGTGGGCGGAGTTTGAGGAAAAATATGGAGAAGAGTTAGCCAAGGCCGAGGAATTTTTACCATCTTCCAGTGACTTGGGTATTGACATTGCCACTTCTATTTTTGAGGTGGATGTGGCGCAAGGGATTAGTGCCGTAGAAAGTGCCATGGATGCTGATGATAATACCCTTCAAGAAACCCTTAGCTTACAAACAGAAATATTTACAGGGTTTGGGGAGATGTTGAATTTACCCGGATTTGTGGAAATTTGTCAGATTACAGGGGATATACTACAACAAAAACCAGAAGAATTAAGGGCGATCGCCCCTGTATTTTTAGATAACATAAAACAAGCCCATGAATTAGTCATGGCAGGGGATAGGGAAACGGGAGGAAGCCCCAGCGAAGCCCTACTCACCTTGGCAGGAATAAACCAAGAAGAAACTACCCCCCTAGAAGAATATCAAGAAGCCCCCATTGACATTAATGAGCCTAGTTATGGATTCTTCATCGAAGAAGCCCCAGAATTACTCGCTATGATGGAGCAAGGTTTACTAACCCTCAAACAAGAGCGCACCACAGGGAAAATTCACGAAATCATGCGTGCCGCCCACTCCATCAAAGGGGGTGCTGCCAGTGTTGGTTTAGAAGCCGTAAAAACCATTTCCCACCGTCTTGAAGACATCATTAAGGTATTTTATAATGACACCATCATCATTGACGACGAATTAGAAACCCTCCTTCTCAGTGGTTTTGACTGCCTCAAAGAAGCCTTAACCGAGCAACTAGAAACCGGCACCTATCAACCCGCCGTAGCCCTTGCCAACGCCCAAGAGGTATGGAAAGCCCTCGAAAATAGGTTAGGGGATGCCCTTAATCGCCCCGATGACTTTATTCCCTCCTCGGAAGATTTAGGGGTGGACATCGTCGAATCCATGTTTGAAATAGATGTAGCCCAAGAATTAGAACGGTTACAGGCAGTTTTATCAACCCCCACATCCCAACCCCTCGCAGGGGAATTACGGGCTACATTGGAGGTATTTGCAGGGTTTGGGGAAATGTTGAACCTTAGCGGTTTTGCATCCATTGCCCACTTAGGTTTAACCGCCCTCGAAAATAACCCAAATCAAGTGGTAGCCATTATCGAAACGGTTATAGAAGATGCCGATAAAGCCCGGGATTTAGTGCTAGCAGGCGATCGCACCACGGGAGGCTCTCCGAGTCAAAAATTGATTGATTTAGCCCATAATAGCCCTGTAAGCTCCCCAGAAATAGAAAAAGATACCGACCATGGAGAAGAAATTTTCTATCTTGAAGAAGACAACGAACAATCCAACATCGAAGAAGTATTAAGCGATGTAGTTACCGATGCCGATGAATTAATTAACTTTGCCCTCGAAGACAAAGAAACCCATACCAACTCCCCTTCCCTTGATGAAGTTTTTGGCAACCAACAAGATGAATTTGCCATGATAGAATCCTTGGATGAAACCGAAGAAAATGAAGAAGAATCAGAAATTCCTTCCCTCGAAGACATCTTCACCAGCGAAATAAGCCCCGAAGAAATAAACCTTCTATCCAAAGCCTCCGACATGGCCCTAGAAGAAGATAAAAATACCACCCTCCCCTCCCTCGAAGATGTATTTACTACCCCCGACTTGAGTAGTATTGATATATCTGCGGAAGAAGATAAAGAAGAGGAATCTCCTAGCCTAGAGGATGTTTTTGGGGAAAAAATTACCTTCACCACCATCGAAAATGATAACTCTCAAGAAAACGAAGACTCTTCCCCCATTCCCTCCATCGAAGAATTAATCGGCGGGGTGTCAGGGGTGTTAAAAGACTCGCAACAAACCATTACCCCAGAATCTTTTATTCCTGTAGAAGAGGAGGAAAAAGCCCCCGAAGAAAACTCTGTTATGGGGGGTAATATTGAACAACAAATAGAGTCCTTACAAAACGTCTTTGATAGACTACCGGGGTTAAAAGACGAAGGAGAAATTAATCTTCTACCCCGTCGCCAAAAATCTCAACCTACCCAGAAAAAACAAACGGTAACTCCTCAAGTTACCCCCTCCGCACCTAAACAAAAAAGTAATCTGACAGTTAGGGTAGATTTAGAGCGCCTTGAAAGAATGAATAACCTTATCGGGGAGTTATCCATTAACCGTAATGGTTTGTCTCTACAAAATGATAAGTTACAAACCTCCGTAAAAGATCTTTTAGAACGTTTTAGTCGTTTCCAATCCACCGCCAACGCCCTCAGGGAATTATCCGATAAGATGCTTACCTCCCCTGAAAAATTCAACGTGTCTCAGGGTAACTCTTCTTTTCCCCTAAGTATTTCCGAAGATGGAGGAGTGGATTTAACCTCTGCCTTTGATTCCTTGGAAATGGATCGTTATGATAACCTTTACTATGTGGTACAGGGGTTGATTGAACAGATGATTCAACTAGAGGAGTCGGTGGATGATATTGCCCTTTATGCCGCCCAGTCGGGGCAAACCATGGAAAATCAACGACAAATGCTCAATCGGATGCGAGATGAGTTGATGTGGGCAAGGATGTTACCGTTAGGGGAGGTGTTAAACCGTTTCCCCAGAGTGTTACGGGATTTATCGGTGAAATACAGTAAAAAAGTTAACCTAAAATTAAGCGGTACTAATGTTTTAGTAGATAAAGCAGCTTTGGAGAAATTATATGATCCTCTGGTACACTTAATCCGTAATGGTTTTGACCATGGTATTGAAACTCCTTCTATTCGTCGTCAGAAGGGTAAATCAGAAACAGGTATCATTGAGGTAAAAGCCTATCATCAGGGTAACCAAACCATTATTGAAGTGAAGGATGATGGGGGTGGTTTAAATCTTGAAAAAATAGGAAATAAGGCCGTTGAGCGTGGTATTCTTACCCCAGAGCAATTGACGGTGGCTTCTAAGGATAATTTACTCGATTTGATTTTCCAACCCGGTTTTTCTACCGCTGCCTCGGTGACGGAAATTTCTGGCCGTGGGGTTGGCTTGGATATAGTGCGATCGCAACTTAGGGCTTTAAAAGGATCTATTTCTGTGGATTCTAACCCCAATCAGGGAACAACTTTCACCCTCAAACTACCCCTCACCCTCACCATCGACAAACTATTGGTATTATCAGCCGAATCCCAATTTTATGCCCTACCTTCGGATAACATCGAAGAAATTGTCGTACCAGATGCAGGACAAATCAAAACCTCTGGCAATAAACGTTTCCTCCATTTTGAAAATCGTATCATTCCCATTTATGGCTTAGATAATTTACTCCATTATCGTTGTCATATGCCCGATATAAGTAACATCACCCAAGCCCTAGAAGTGTTACCCACCCCCAAAGATTGGGGCAAACCTTTATTACTCATTCGTCAAGGGCAAGAGTTATTCGCCATTGAAGTTGACCATTTGGTAAGTGAGCAAGAATTGGTAATTAAGCCCTTTGGTAGTGCCTTAAGCGCCCCTAGCTATACCTATGGTTGTACGATTTTAGGGGATGGTACTTTAATTCCTGTGGTTAATAGTGCCATTCTTTTAGAAAACTATTTCCAAGCTACCCAACCCGGTAGCAGTTTGAATACGCCCCTATCTAATAATGGAGAATCTGCCCGTAAACCTTCGGCTGGGGTATTTAAAGTTACTTCTGTTTTGGTGGTGGATGATAGTGCTGCCATGAGACGCACCCTCGCCTTATCCCTCGAAAAATCTGGTTATCGGGTATTACAGGCAAAAGACGGTAAGGAAGCGCTTGATCAACTACAACAAACCTCTAATATTAGTTTAGTAATCTGTGATATTGAAATGCCTAATATGAATGGATTTGAGTTTTTGGGGCAACGTCGCCGTTTTCCTGAGTTAACTAAAATTCCTGTGGCGATGCTTACTTCTCGCAGTAATGAGAAACACCAGAAGTTAGCTACCCATCTTGGGGCAGATGCTTATTTTACTAAGCCCTATATTGAGCAAAAATTCCTACAAGCTATTAAAAATTTGATGGGGGAAAATGCTTTGGTTAATTGACAATTGATAATTGAGAATGGATAATTGATCAGAAACGCAATATTATCACTATTCCCCATTCCCTGCTCAAGCCAGAAATCTTTTCTAAAACCACCCATACGCTTAATTTTCATGACACAAGCCCCTGATTTAACCGTTGAAAGTGCGGTCGCCAATTTAACCCAAACAGAAGATTTAGGACTCCGTTACTATGCGGCTTGGTGGTTGGGAAAGTTTCGAGTAAATGATGAACTTGCCCTAGAAGCCCTCATTAACGCCCTAGAAGATACCAAGGATGTTGCCCCCGATGGGGGTTTTCCCCTCCGTCGTAATGCGGCTAAAGCCCTCGGTAAACTGGGGGATAAAACTGCTGTTATGCCTTTGATAAAGTGCCTCGAATGTGAGGATTATTATGTCAGGGAATCCGCTGCCCAATCTTTGGAAATGTTGGCGGATAAAAGGGCGATCGCACCTTTACAAAATCTCCTAAAAAAAGCAGTGTCTGAGGGTAAATTAAGCGCATATGCCATAGATACAGTCCCCGATAAACCTCATCTATATCAACCCTATGAAGCCATATTAGAGGCTTTAGGTGCTTTGGATGCCAAAAATGATCTAACCTTGGTTGAACCCTTCTTAAATCATCCTTTCCCCAAGGTAAAATATGCCGCCCAAAGAGCCATGTATCAGTTAACGGGGGATAATAGTTATGGAGATATGTTAGTAAACGCTTTACAGGGCAAAGAATTGCAGTTAAGACGCTCCGCTTTAATGGATTTGGGGGCGATTGGTTATGTGGAGTCCGCCAGTGCGATCGCCTCTGCCTATGCAGAAAATAGCCTGAAACTCATTGCCATGAAAGGATTACTAGAACATCAAGTAAAAATAGATCAACAAAATCAGCAGGAATTATCTGATAATACTATGATGGTCATGGAACTTATGGATTCACTTTTGTAAATTGACAATGGACAATCAAAGTTATATTAACCTTTTCTTGCTTATTCTTGATTAACGGAGTAAATGTCCTATTATTTCTTCCCCATTGGTGATTCCCCATTCTCCAACCTAACCAACAATATAGGCATCTAATTGAAGTCGAAAATAATGATAGAAGTCGAAAATCTCAGCAAAACCTACGGGGCAACCCAAGCTATTAATAACGTTTCCTTTAATGTGGAAAAGGGAACTATTTTGGGCTTTTTAGGACCTAATGGGGCTGGAAAAACTACCACCATGCGCATTTTAACAGGTTATATTCCCGCTACCCAAGGTAGTGCCAAAATTGCGGGGTATGAAGTCCATGAAAATCCCATGGCAGTGAGGGAAAATATTGGTTATCTTCCAGAAACTCCCCCCCTTTATCCTGATATGAGTGTGGAAGATTTTTTATCATTTGTTGCTAAGATTAAAGGAGTTTCATCGGGCGATCGCACTGACAAAGTCAAAAAAGCAATGGAGTCTTGTCAACTAGAAGATAAAAGCAAGATTTTAATTAGAAAACTATCCAAAGGCTATCGTCAGAGGGTAGGCATAGCCCAAGCCATAGTCCATGAGCCTCCTGTCATTATACTAGACGAGCCCACCGTTGGTTTAGATCCTCGCCAAATTATTGAAGTGCGCAACCTCATCAAAAGTTTAGCAGGGGAGAGAACGATTATTTTATCTACTCATATTTTGCCAGAAGTGAGCATGACTTGCGATCTTGTCACCATCATTAATAAAGGAAATATCGTTGCGACGGATACCCCCAATCAATTGTTAGAGCGTTTAAGTAGTAACTCAGGCTATGAAATAGAAGTAGAAGGCAACACAGAAACAATTTTATCCTCCTTACAAAATATTGACGGTGTCAAGTCCGTTAACACTCAAATCCTCACAGATAAAGACAATCGTCACCTACTCAAAATTGAGTTAAATAATAATGATGAGAGTGGCAAAGAAATTGCTTCATTAATTGTTAATCAAGGGTTAGGTATTTATGAGATGAAGAGAATTAAACCCTCCTTAGAAGATGTTTTCCTAGAATTGACTACCACCGAATCCAAAGAGTTGAAAAATAGCGCACAAGAGACTCCAGAATAAAGGGGAATAACAAAATTATTTATTAAGAGCAGGTATTAGCTATTAACATGATAATAAAACTACCTAACGGTAATCAAGTAAAGCAAACCCAAATAGAAAAAAAATTAACAACTTATATCTTGAAAGAAGACCATAGAGATGGACAACATAAAGCAAGATTATTTAACTCTATCTTAGGAATTAACTTAGATAATAAAAATCTATTAGTTGAGGCTTTAATAAAAATAGCTAAAGATAAAAATATTTGTCACAGTGAAAGTAGTAACTATGGAAATAAATATGTTATTGACTTTTTTTTAGAAACTCCCTATGGTTGTTCTTCGGTAAGGAGTGTGTGGATTATCCTTGATAATGAAAATTATCCACGTTTAATAACAGTTTACCCTCTCAAATAGAAAAGTAAGTACATGAATCAGATCAAATTACATGATACGGTAGCCTTAACAGAAGCTATAACTGCGAACCAGTTCATGACCGAAAAAAAAGTAATTATTCCTCGAGGACAAGTCGGCACTGTTGTTGAAATTTATCCAGAAGTAAAAGCTTTTGAAGTCGAATTTTCAGACTTTAATGGACAAACTTATGCTCTATTATCTTTAAGCGAAAAACAGTTGATGTTGCTATACTACGATGTTTCAAATTTGAGCTTAGCATAGTATCTTTTCACCAAGAATAGATGATGAACTGATTGATTTTTTTGTTCATTATCCATTCTCAATTATCAACTATCAATTAATCTACCCCGTCTTGACTGCCATCAGTACCAAGATAAACTAATCCCTGTTCAATTTTCATGGTGACAAAACTAGCGTCACGAATGACAGTAGTAGCGTCTTTTACCCCTACAATTACAGGAATACCTAATCGCATACCGATTTGAGCAGCGTGCGATCGCACTCCACCTTCTTCAGTAATAATACCACTAGCCAAACGCATTGCATCCACATAATTATTATCAGTGCTTCTTGCCACTAAAATGTCACCCTGATTAAAATTAGTAAGATTATTAACATCATGGACAACCTTTGTACGTCCAGTAATTATTCCCTGTCCAATACCAAGCCCTTCACTGAGTAAACCCTTCACAATTTCAACCTTAATCAAATCCGTTGAACCTGCTACCCCTTGCAAAGTTCCCGCTGTCATTACTACCAAATTACCATCTTCCAACAAACCCTCTTCCCTCGCCAACTCAATCGCCGAACTAAAAACCTGCTTCAATCCTGGCATATCCAATAACAATAGAGGTTTAACCCCCCATACCAGCTGTAATTGACGGGAAATACTCACATGGGGTGTAATGGCCAAAATGGGTGTTTTAGGGCGAAACTTGGACACATTACGAGCCGTTGCTCCCGTTTTTGTTAGGGTCATGATGGCACTAGCATTAAGCTGTTTGGCAATTTGTCCCACCGCCCCAGAAATAGCATTGGGAATATTCTGACTATCCATTTGAGTGAGCATATGGGGGGCAATGGAATCCCTTTCTTCCTCCGTACGTCTGGCAATTTTTGCCATGGTAGCCACCGCTTGAACAGGATATTTACCCACCGCCGTTTCATTGGAAAGCATCACCGCATCGGTACCATCCAAGATTGCATTGGCAACGTCAGAAACCTCTGCACGGGTAGGGCTAGGACTATTTGCCATACTGTCTAACATTTGGGTAGCGGTAATGATAGGAATGCCCAGACGGTTAGCGGTGCGAATCAGACGTTTTTGTAAAATGGGAACATCCTCAGCGGGTAACTCAACCCCCAAATCTCCCCTTGCTACCATCACCCCATCACAGAGGGAAAGAATTTCCTCCATTTGTTCGATGGCTTCGTGTTTCTCAATCTTGGCAATGACGGGGGTAGATTTTCCTGCACTGGCAATCAAATCTTTAATTTCTAATACATCTTGGGGATTTCTCACGAAACTGAGGGCTACCCAGTCCACCCTTTGGTCTAAACCAAACATCAAATCTTTTTTGTCTTTTTCCGTCAGGGCTTTAACGGATAAATAAACATTGGGAAAATTCACCCCCTTATTACTAGAAAGTACGCCTCCCACTACCACCTGACAATGGAGGTCTTTATTTTCTTTATCAATTTCCTTTACCACCATTTCCACCCGACCATCATCCAAAAGGATTCGAGCATTGATGGGTACTTCTTCTGCCAAATTTTCGTAGCTAATACAGGCGATTTTATCATCACATTTTACATCCCGACTGGTGAGGATGTAGCGATCGCCCTCATGTAACTCGATAGAACCACATTCATATTTACCTAACCGAATTTTGGGGCCTTGTAAATCTTGTAAAATACCGATGGGGCGATTAAGCTCATTTTCCACCTGACGAATCATGCGAATACTACTTTGATGGACTTCGTGGGTGCCATGGGAAAAGTTGAGACGAAAAGTATTTGCTCCTGCAAGAATCATCTTGCGCAATGTTTCGGGATTCGCACAGCCAGGGCCGACGGTTGCTACAATTTTGGTACGGCGGGAAAATTTCTCAGACATCACCTAATATTTACAGATCGAATGTGATTGAATATTATACCCTAGGGGCGTTCAAAATTCACAGTTAAGGTGTTAAGTCTTCGGTATTACCTGTTGTAAGAAATAGAAACCCACTACTAATTGTCAATGGATATTTCCCGTCTTCAAATTTGGATGGATTGTATAGAATTAGAGTTAGTGTAAATTTTCTACATGTCATCATGAACAAAAATAATAATACGGCCGTTGCGATTAACGAAGTACAAAGATTAGACGATCGCACCATAGTAGCTTGGCTAAGGGGACTGTTAACGGTAGCCTATGCCGATGGTCATTTCGACCCCGAAGAGCAGGATTTAATCGCTAGGTTAACCCAGGATGAACTAATGCCCAATACCAACCTCGGTGATTTAGAACCCATTTCTCCCCAAGATTTAGCCACCGAATTAGGGGATGATACAGAAGTTCGGGAAAACTTTTTGCGTACAGCGGTGATGATGGCGATCGCCAATGGAGTATATTCCCAAGCCGAAGCCGATGCCGTCCACAGTTTTCAACAGGCTTTAAACTTAGACATAGAAGCCCTCAAATCCTTAGAAGCCACTCTTTGGAATCCTGACCAAGAAAAAGGTGATAATACCATTTCCCAAGGAAAAGAGCAAGGGGCGATAGACGTTTTAAACCCTATGAAAAAATGGCTCGATGGTATGGACATCAACGATCCTAGGGTTGCCCGTTTCCTGTGCAAAATGATCCCACCCCAATGCCCCTTTGAAAGAGACATCAAGCTATTTGGTAAAAAGATTGTTCATATTCCCCCCATGTGTAAACTAAACCCCCTCTACGAACAATTAGTGGGCTTAAGATTTCGTTCCCTTTCTTATCTAGCAGATGAATGTGAAGAAGACATTTCTGCCTACATTTAAACCTTGAACTGTATGGATAAATTTGATGTCGTAGTGGTTGGGGCAGGTCCGGGAGGTGGACAATGTGCTAGATTACTAGGGAAAAAAGGTTATCGAGTCCTATTATTAGAACGATACAAAGACTTTCACCGCAATAGTTTTTCTAGTGCAGGCACCCCCCTTAAAACCTTAACTAAATTTGATTTACCCCCCACCGTTGTCGGTAGTTGGTGGAATAAATTTGCCGTTGTCACCACTAACCATAAAAGAGTATGGGAATCAACAAAAAATCAAGGTTGCGTCTTAGACTTTGCCAAAACTTGTCAGTTTTTAGCCGATGAAGTCACCAGCCACGGAGGGCAAGTATGGTTAGGATGTCGTTACATGGAGCATATCGAAAGGGAAAATGATCTTTTAATCACCATCAAAAATAATCTCATCAATCAAACCATTCAAGTAACCTCTAAAGTTTTGGTGGATGCTAGTGGCCCAAGTCGGGCGGTGATGTGTCGCAAAGGCAAGAAAAAACCTCCATTTATTTCAGCCACAGGGGTAGAATATCTAATTGAGGTGGATGAGCGGATATATGATGACAATGCAGCAACCCTAACTTTTTTATTAGGACATCAATGGATGCCGAGGGGATATTCATGGGTATTTCCCATGGAGCAAAATCTCCTTAAAGTTGGGGCAGGAATTTATAATCAAGAACATGAATTAATTAAAGAAGTTCAACCCTTGAGCTACTATATCAAGTTATTGATTAAGGAATATTTACAAGCAGATAATTATAAAATTCTCGATATACATGGAGGAACATTAAAGTATAGCTCTGGTCTTCAAGACACTTATACTGAAGGCAGGGTAATTGCCATCGGTGATGCTGTGTCCACCGTAAACTGGTTAGGGGGTGAGGGTATCCGCCATGCCATGGAAAGTGCTGAAATTGCCCATAAATTTATTTATCAGTTTCTTCGGGGCAAAAAAAAAGATTTCAATGGCTACCAAAAAAAAATGCACTCCGTTTTTCTTAAAAAATGGAATATCTCAGAAAAATTAGCCCATCAAAAATATAGTAAAGATGCGGATTTTGTTATAGAAAAAGCCTTTTCTTATCTTGATGGTATGAAATTAGAAGATGTGGTCGATATTTTGTTTTACTACAAATTTGAAAAAGTATTTAGGGGTTTAGGGACTTTTACCCTTAAAAAGTTACGACAACTTTTCGCTTCAATCAAATTAAAAACTAAAACCTAAGTATGCTACAATAAAAGCATACCGTCGGGCGGACGGGAATTTAACGCTTGAGGAGTAGGTCGCAAAGCCTAGCCATGAACATGTAAGTCTCGTGAGTAGCGTAAGTGAAAGGAGCTAGTTCAGCCCAAGAATCCTTCATTTTAATGATTGGAGCGTCACTCAATTTTTATCAAACGAAGGGATCAGTTTTCTGGTCCCTTTTAAAATGGGTTTATCCTAATTAGTTCTTAATTTAGCTCTCAAATTTTTTATTTTATCCCTCATTTCGGCGGCCTTTTCAAACTCTAATTCTTTGGCATAGGTTTTCATTTGCTCTTCAAATTGTTTAATTAACTCGGGAATTTTATCTAAACTCACTTCTTCAATGTGATCATAAACCTTTTCTAATTGTTCACTATTTAAACGGCGAGTAATATCTAAAAACTCTAGGATAGAACTACTAGATTTTTTGTTGATGGAGGTAGGAATAATATTATTTTTTGTATTATATTCTAGCTGTAGTTTTCTTCTTCTTTCGGTTTCATGTAAGGCCTTTTCCATACTATCGGTTAGGTTATCTGCATATAAAATCGCTTCTCCATTCACATGACGGGCTGCCCTTCCAATGGTTTGAATTAAAGATTTTTCCGAGCGCAAAAAACCTTCCTTATCAGCATCCATAATCACAACTAAGGAAACCTCTGGTAAATCTAAACCTTCTCGCAATAAATTCACCCCAATGAGAATATCAAACTCTCCTGCCCTTAAACCCTGTATTATTTCTATTCTTTCGATGGATTGTATTTCTGAGTGTAAATATCTTACTTTTATATCCCTTTCTTGTAGATAATCGGTCAAATCTTCTGCCATCCTTTTGGTTAAAGTGGTAATTAAAACCCGTTCTTTTTTGAGGATTCTTTTTTTAACTTCCCCTAGTAAGTCATCGATTTGATTTTCGGTAGGTCTAATAAATATTTCTGGATCTAAAATACCCGTAGGGCGAATAATTTGCTGGGAAATTTTATGCTCTGATTGTTCTATTTCCCATAGGCTAGGGGTGGCAGATACAAAAATACATTGATTTACTTTTTGCCAAAATTCTTCGGCTTTGAGGGGGCGATTATCGGCGGCACTGGGTAAGCGAAAACCATGGTCAATTAATACTTTTTTTCTGGCTTGATCTCCGTTATACATTCCCCTAATTTGTGGTACTGTAACGTGGGATTCATCTACGATTAATAACCATTCTGGGGGAAAATAATCCACCAAACACTCTGGAGATTCTCCGGGTTGTCTTTGGGCTAGATGACGGGAATAGTTTTCTACGCCGTTACAGTAGCCTACTTCTTGCAACATTTCTAAGTCGTAGCGGGTTTTTTGTTTTAGTCTTTGGGCTTCTACTAATTTTCCTTGTTTTTCTAGTTCTATTAGTCTGATTTCTAATTCTGCTTTGATAGAGGCGATCGCACTTTCTAACTTTTCTTGGGGGGTGACAAAGTGTCGAGCAGGGTAAATGTTAATACGCTCTAATTGCTGGATAAATGAGCCATCTACGGGGTCTAAAAGAGAAATGGAGTCAATTTCATCTCCAAAAAAATCAAGGCGAATTACCCTATCCTCGTAAGCGGGTACAATTTCTAAAATATCTCCTTTCAGGCGAAAACATCCCCGCCCTAGTTCAATGTCATTGCGGGTATATTGAATGGTGACTAAATCTCGCAACAGTTTACGGGTGTCATATTCTTCTCCCACCGCTAATTTAATGGATGCTTTGAGATATTCTGAGGGGATGCCCAAGCCATAAATACAACTAATAGAAGCCACTACAATTACGTCTTGACGCTCAAATAATGAACGGGTGGCAGAGTGACGTAACATATCGATTTCGTCGTTAATAGATGAGGTTTTCTCGATGTAGGTATCGGTAACGGGAATATAGGCTTCTGGTTGATAATAGTCGTAATAACTAACAAAATATTCCACGGCATTATGGGGGAAAAATTGCCTTAATTCTTCACACAGTTGGGCGGCGAGGGTTTTGTTATGGGCTAATACAAGGGTTGGTTTTTGGTGATGGGCGATGGCATTTGCTACGGTATAGGTTTTACCCGTGCCTGTGGCGCCTAAAAGGGTATGGAAGCGATCGCCATTTTCCAGTGCTTTAACGATGGACTTGATGGCGGTGGGTTGGTCTCCTGTGGGTTTAAAGGGCGCTCGTAGTTGAAACATCAAATGGCAGCAATGGTAGGGCAATTACTTATTTTACATTGTGAGCCGTTGATTGACATTCTCAACCCCCCGTTAAACGATCAAAGAAAATCCATTTAATACCTTTTTAATTCTCAAAAATAAATAAAATAATCGATAGTGATGGGGGAGTAAATGACCATTAATAATTTGAGCATCTCCCCTTCAATGGTTGACAATATACCATGGATAATTAACCATTAAAATCATACTATAACTTTAAATAATCTATTAAAAAAGCATTCGTGATAGTCTGTCATTATATCAATCCATAGCTTTTTTCCGTAAATATGGATACTTTTATTATTCAACATACATAAAATAACAATTACATATTTAATCTGATATACTAAAATAGTATTAAAAGTGACAAAATAAACCACCTTTCCACTACAAGTTATAAAACTTAATAAACATTTGTAAAGCCTCCGTAAAAATAGCTAAGTATAATTTTTTAAAACAAAATTTCGGTTAGAAAAAACAGTAAAAATACGGTTGTGTAAAGATAGTAGATTGGCATAAGATATAAATGTGTCTTAAAAGATTCGTTAGCCTAACTGAATTATCACGGAGACAGTCATCGGATAATTTAGATAAGAATTTCATAAGCAAGAGAGAAGAAAATGCCCATAAAATCTGCCACCCAGTACAAAACAGCCAACGAAGAATTGTTCACTCTCTATGGTCAAACTAGAGAGCAAAGAGTTCGTAACCGTATTGTGGAACTGAATTTAGGTTTGGTAAAAAAAGAGGCATCCCATTGGACTAACCAATGTCAAGAAAATTTTGACGATTTATTACAAGTTGGTAGTCTTGGTTTATTAAGGGCGATCGAAAGATTTGACATCGAAAAAGGTTTTGCTTTTAGTTCTTTTGCCCTCCCCTACATTCGAGGCGAAATTCAACACTATCTTAGAGATAAAGGTCATTCTATCAGGATTCCCCGCCGTTGTTTAGAACTAAAAAATAAAGCTAATCGTATAGTAAGAGAATTAAGAGAAGAATTAAAACGTCAACCTAACGATCATGAAGTAGCTAGAAGGTTGGGGGTATCGTTGGGAGAATGGCAAGAAGTAAAACTAGCTTATAAAAATAGAGAACCTTTGAGTCTTGATGCGAAAAGCACCAGTGATGGGGATAAATCTACCCTTGGGGAAATGCTCCCTGATGCTCAGTACTATAGTTTTCAGTTGGTAGAAGAGGATAAAATCAGGATTCAAGGGGCTTTGTCTCAATTGGAAGACACGACCCGCAAAGTATTGGAATTTGTCTTTTTACAAGATTTAACCCAAAAAGAAACCGCCGAGCGTTTGGGCGTAAGTGTTATTACCGTTTCCCGTCGCATTAAAAAAGGTATCAGCAGCATGAGGGGAATGATTCAGGAAGATGAATTTGAATAAAATATTATTTGGGATTATTGTTAAAATAGTTTATTAAAATTCACTTTTTTTCTATGAATAGAATATCTATTTTATTACTCTCCAGTTTCTTGCTTTTGGGGGGGTGTACCATTGGTGGTGAAGAGGATGATTTTTCCCAAAATATTCCTCCCCGTCCCCCAGCCCAGCAACCTGATGATGATTTAGGCGATTTTGATGTACCCGTTGCGGTAGGTACTGTGGGTGGTATTATCCCCTCGACAAATCCTGACACAAGGTTAGGACAAATTGAAGACGGTAGAAGCGATCCTTTTGCTTTGCCCACTGGCCCCCGTGTGACTATTCAAATGCTTCCCCCAACAACGGAAAACGGAGTTAATGGAACCGTCACTACCCCTGGCACTGCTGGTACTCCTGGTACCCCTGGCACTCCTGGTACCCCTGGTACCCCTGGTGCTACCGTAGGACCCGATGGAAGACCTTTACCCCCTGGCGCCCCTGGTGCCACCATAGGACCCGATGGAAGACCTTTACCTCCCGGCGCCCCTGGTGCTACCATAGGACCTGATGGAAGACCTATTCCTCCCGGTGAAATGCTACCCCCTCCACCGCCACCACCAACTTTTGCGGAGAGGATTTTGATTTCGGGAATCATGGATCTAAATGGTCAGAGTGTAGCTATTATTTCTACTCCTGAGGGGGGTTCTACTCGCTCGGTGAGGGTTGGGGAGTCGATCATGGGTACGGATGGGATGGTAATGGTTAGAGCCATTAATACCAATGTTCCTCAAGGTCAATCGGCCCGGCTGAAAGAAGGTTTATATTTTGTGGAGAGAAACTTGGGTGCTTTAGAGGGTACCGTGGTTTTTGAGGAAAAGGGTAAAAGGATAAGTCGTCAGGTGGGGCAACCTGCTCCTGCGGTTGATGCTGAATCTTAATACTAGGTTTTTATTATTATTTATTGTGTGTAGGAGTAAAACATGGAAAGGGTACAAAGAAAAATAGGGTGCGATCGCCTTCCGTTGGCTATATATAGGGAAGTGGCGGCTCATCTGAGACAGATAAAAGGCGTTGAAGTAAGTTTGTTAGAACAAACCTCCCAAGAATTTCACCATCTACAAAGTCAGGTGGGGGGGTTATTAATAGAGCATGATGGGGATCTCCCTACCAAGGAAAACGAGCAACTAGAATCGATTTTAGCTTACTATGCAAGTAAGTATAACTCATGGTCGAACCTTACTTAGAGAATGGACAACAAAGATTCTAGTTTAGAAAATAGTTTAATTAAGTTAGAAAACATTTATAAAATCTATGGCAGTGGCAATACGGAAGTGGTTGCCCTGTCTGATGTAAATTTAACCATTGAGCCGGGGGAATATTGTTCTATTATGGGAACTTCTGGCTCTGGTAAATCTACCATGATGAATATTTTAGGTTGTTTAGATAGACCTACCAAGGGGGAATATTATCTCAATGGGGATAATGTGGCTTCCATGTCTTCTCGACAACAGGCAATGATTCGTAACCAAAGAATTGGTTTTGTCTTTCAACAATTCCATCTTTTAGCCCAATTAAGCGCCTTAGAAAATGTGATTTTACCCATGAAATATGCGGGGGTATCTCCCGAGGAACAAAAAACCAGAGCCATTGATGCCCTTACCAAAGTGGGATTACAAAATCGTCTTAATAATCGTCCTAATCAGCTTTCGGGGGGACAACAACAGCGAGTTGCGATCGCCCGTGCCATAGTAAATAAACCCCTAATACTACTAGCAGACGAACCCACAGGGGCATTAGACTCAGAAACCACCCATGAGGTAATGAAAATTTTTGCCGACCTCAATCAAGAAGGAATGACCATAATTTTAGTCACCCACGAACACGAAGTAGCCGAGCTCACCCGTCGAGTAATCCTATTTTCTGACGGTAAAATTATTAACAATAACTATAAAACCTCCACCAGAATCCAACAACTAGCCTAGGAATTCATTTTTTGTAACTCCTTTTGCATTAAATCTTCAACATTCCCATACTCAGTCACAATTAAAGGTAGTAATTCCTTAATCGCCTTCATATTATTACCTTCATTTTGAGTATGACTTTCCACCTGCCTACACAACTCAGATAAATAGGTAGCCCCAAGGGTAATACTACTAGACTTGAGGGTATGGGAATTAATTTTTATTTCCCCCAAATTCTCATTTTCTACCCCTATCTTAAGACCATGGAGCAACTTAGGGGCATCTTCTAAATAGGAGTTAATTAAATCTTGGAAAACTTCTTCAAAATCTTCCTCCCCTATCATGTCTTTTAATTCAGCAATTATACTTTGATCTAATTCAGTCATTGAATCTTTGATAACAGGTTTTTCTTTCTGATAACTATTATTAAATATAACGGTAGTATCAGATCGTTTAACAGTTTTTAACTTTTCAATAAGTGCCTCCACCCTCACAGGCTTCGATAAATAATCATTCATCCCCGCCTCAATACATCTTTCCCTATCTCCCTCCATGGCATTAGCCGTCATGGCGATAATATGGGGCGGTTGTCCATGAAAATCATTATTAGGACTATCCCATAGAGTGCGTATTTGACGGGTAGCAGTTAAGCCATCCATTTCAGGCATCTGTACATCCATCAAAATTAGGTCATAGGATTGACGGCGGAGAGTTTCTAGCACTTCCAACCCATTGGCTACCACATCGGCACGATACCCCAAACGCTTAAGAATGTTAGTAATTACCTTTTGGTTAATGATGTTATCCTCCGCAATGAGAATCTTAAGGGGGGTTGTGATGGCTAACTCTTGTCCTCCCATGGAGTCTGTTAAAGATATAGAGGAGATTTCCTCGGATTTTACGACTTTTAGATCTGGATTTTGGACAATTTTTGAGAGAATATAATATAGTCTTGATTGCTTGATGGGCTTGATCAGAGTTGCTGCCCAGTTGACTTGTTCGAGGGCTTTTTCGATTTCAGCGTGTCCGATGGAACTTAATAAGATAAGGGGCATTGAGCGATATTTTTCAGTGATACTAATGGCCTTAGCCAGAGTCACCCCATCCATTTTGGGCATCTGCATATCGAGAATGGCTAAATCAATGTCTGGTTGCTTTTCGTTAATGAGGGTGAGGGTTTCTTCCCCAGAGGCGGTGACTAATACATCTAACCCAAATTTATTGCACTGGGTACGCAACATACGACGATTTATTTCATTATCATCCACTACCAATACCTTTTTCCCCTGTAGCAAGGAATTTTGAGTTTCCATGGAACTGGGAATATCACTGGAAAATCGGGTTTTGATGGTAAAACAAAACTTTGAGCCGAGGGTTTCACTATGGGAAGTAATAGACCATTGGGGAGGACAATCCCCCGCTACATGACCTTTACTTTCTACCCACATTCTACCCCCCATCAGGTTGACTAATTTTTGGCAGATAGCTAAACCTAACCCTGTGCCACCATAATTACGGGTGGTGGAGGCATCTACTTGGGAAAAGGCTTTAAATAGCTTATCCATACGGTTGCTAGGTATGCCAATGCCTGTGTCTTCTACCACAAACAATAAATATCCTTGGCTACTGTCGGAAAGATGGGGAGAGTTGATATTGACCGATAAAATAACTTCTCCTTGGGGGGTAAACTTAACGGCGTTACTGAGGAGATTTACTAATACTTGTCTTAGGCGGGTGACATCACCGATGATGGCGGGGGTAATTTGTGGATCGAGGAAGTAAACTAATTCAATATTTTTTTGAGCAGCTTTGGGGGCTAACAAGTCGAGGGATTCTTCTACTACTTGATAGAGGGAGAAGGGTTGTTGTTCTAGTTCTAGTTTGCCTGATTCGATTTTAGAAAAGTCTAGTATGTCGTTAATGATGCTAAGTAAGCTGTCGCTACTGGTGCGGATGATTTCGGTAAATTCTTGTTGCTCTGGGTTTAATTCTGTGTCGAGTAATAGTCCTGTCATGCCGATGACTGCATTCATGGGAGTACGAATTTCATGGCTCATGGTGGCTAAAAATTGACTTTTAGCTAAGTTAGCGGCCTCTGCTTGTTCTTTGGCTATTCTTAATTCCTGCTCTACTTTTACTTTGTCGGTAATGTCGGTGATGGTACCCACTAGGCGATAGGGTTTTCCTTCATTGTCAAAGTCTCTTTTTCCTTTGGCTTGTACCCATACATAGTTTCCATCTTTGTGTTGGAGACGGTGGATATTTTGATATAGTTCTTTTTTACCGTTTAAGTATAAGTAAATTTCTTGGAGATTATTTTCTTTGTCTTCTTGATAAATGCGATCGAACCATGTATCGAGAATGGGGGGAAGGGGGGCAGATTCGTAGCCAATAATCCGCATCCATGCAGGAGAATAATAGACTTCGTTGGTGTTTAAATTCCAATCCCAGATACCATCGTTGGTACCTGATACAGCTAGTTCATAACGTTCGTCCTTTTCCCTTAATCTTTGTTCTATTTGTTGTTTTTTTTGTATTTGCAGTTCTAGTTTTTCGGTGTTGAGTTGTAGTTCTTGGGTACGTTCTGCTATCCTGATGGCAAGGTTTTCTTTTGATTCTCTTAGTTGAGCAAATTTTTCCCTGAGAACCAATATCATTGATCTATAGTTATTACTAAGAAGCTCTATTTCTTGGATGGTAGTTTTTTCCCATTCGATGGGTTGGTCTGTGGTTACTTTTTCTGGTAAGTCGGTGGTAATTTTAGTTAAACTTTTCATCGGTTTAACAATGTTTTGGCTAATTTTGTAGGCTAGGTAAAAGGTAATTAAGACTATTAGCATCATGATGGCAAGAAGTCTTACATAATATCTTTGAAGACTATCAACGTAAGGTTTGGTACTAACATTACTAATAATTTTTAGGGGTAAGTTTTCGGGTAGGGGTATTTGTTTAAAGTAGGTTGATTCTCTCCATCTGGACATGATGGGCATTCCTTTTACTATGGGCAAAGATTGATAAATGCCTTGGTTTGGGGATTGATTATTGTAAATAGGGGGTCTAACTTGATATTTTTCATCGGTTTCTAGGCTAAAAAACAGATTTTCTGTATGGTGTGAACTGGTACTAAAAAGAATCTTATTTTCTTCCCCCAAAAGAAATAAATCAGTTTCAAATATTTGAGCATTTTGGCTAATAAATGTTTGTAAGGTATTAATATTAATCGCTCCATAAATTATGCCAGACCATTGATCATTATTCATAATAGAGCTAACAAAACCTATGTGTAAATTATTATTTGCGATGTCTTTGTGAAGTTCAGTAATTAAATTTCTTCCATTATATTTTGACAGTACAAAATGATCCGTAGCACTGACATCTAAGCCTATTAATTCAGTTTTTCTAACTTGATCTTTGCCCACTGCATTGATAATAATTCCTTGGTCATCGGTAATATAAATTTTGTCGAAATAGGGCAATATATTTACGATCAAAGAAAGGTTATTTTCTCTATTTTCTACTCCGTTGCTAGATTCTGTTTCCGCTAAAAGGGCGATCGCCCTTTGATTATTTTGTTGCCACAGAGTTATGTTTTCACTAAAACTATTAGATACTTGATTCAATTTAGAGACAATTTGACTTTCTATTTCTTGTAATTGATGATTACTTGCTATGATGCTAAATAATAAGAGAGGAATAAAAGTACAAATAATTAACAAATTAAATAAAGTTTGCTCAAAGGGTAAAACTAATTTTTTAGTAACAACATTCAGCTTTTTATCTAGGGAAATATAGTAAATAAATACACTGGCAATTATTGCATTTAAAATACCATTAATACTTTGCTTAAGAATCAACAAAAGTACGCCTAAAAAAGATACTTTTAAAATATATAAGTAAAAAAGAAAAATTAGAGGAGTTCCAATGACTAACCAAAATAAAGTTGTTAATAAGACTAAACTTTTAGATTTCTTTTGCCAAAAGTAGTTGACGGTAAAAGCTTCTATGGTATAGATAATAACCGAATAAATATGACCCCACAAAAAATAGGTATGTACCCCTGCTATAAAACCAGCTATGACTCCCCAAAATCTACCATAATAATAGGAAATTAACCAAACAAAAATACTTCCAAAAATAAAGTCAACCCCAAAAAATAATGGTAAGTTGAAATAGTTCCCCAAATAAGCAAAAATGACTAAGGCAACTAAACCAACATTAATTTGTCTAACTTTACTTTTCATAGTAGATAATAAATAGGGAAAAGTCTGACAAGCAGCTACTTAATAAAAAAGATAACTAATTGTACTTGTTCTAATTCTGACATCCAAAATTATTTTAACGATGCCATTTGGTAACGCCCCCAGCCCCATCAATAAGGGTGATTCCTTGTTCTTTTAATATATCCCGAATGCGATCGCCCTGAGCAAAATCTTTATTTTTACGGGCAGTAATTCTTTCTTGGACAAGATTTTCTACCTCCTCATCACTCATCTGAGTGGGAGAATCATCAAAGGATGTAGAAACCTCCACCTTCAACCCTAACACATCCGCCAAATTCGTTAAGGTTAACCACTTATCCCCCAACTCCTCAGATGAAAGGGTAGTTTTACCCTCATGAACTAAAATATTCGCTTCTCGGCGTAATTCCTTCGCCAAATCAAACAAAATTGCTACCCCCGCCGCAAAATTAAAATCTCGATCCACCTCTTGACAAAAAAGCTCCTGAACAGATTTAATCATGTTATGCTGGGTTTCCTTTGTCCAATTTAAAGCCTCACCATGCTTAAAACCAAATTGTAAACCTTCAGCGAGGGTGTGCCAGCCATTAGTAGCCGACTCCATGGCATCCTTAGTAAAATCGATGGGTTTACGGTAATTAGCCTGTAACACAAATAGGCGCACCGCCATGGGTTCATACTCTTCTAAAAGCTCTCGAATAGTAATAAAATTACCCAAAGACTTGGACATCTTTTCCCCTTCCACCTTGACCATGCCATTGTGCATCCAATAGCTAGCTAAGGGTTTTCCCGTTACCGCTTCCGATTGAGCAATCTCGTTTTCGTGGTGAGGAAAAATTAAATCATTGCCCCCC
Source organism: Cyanobacterium sp. (assembly GCF_054166785.1). NCBI lineage: Bacteria > Bacillati > Cyanobacteriota > Cyanophyceae > Chroococcales > Geminocystaceae > Cyanobacterium > Cyanobacterium sp. Next base: position 52,023 of record NZ_JBSZCP010000031.1, on the reverse strand, counting down.
GCATGAATGTCAATGGTTTCCCCCAACATCTCCCTTATCATCCCCGAACATTCAATGTGCCAGCCCGGGCGCCCTTTACCCCAAGGAGAATCAAAACTAGGCTCTCCAGGTTTCGCTGATTTCCAGAGGGCAAAATCGGCGGAATTTTCTTTTTCCACTTCCGATTGATTCACTCTACCCCCAGCCCCTGCTTGTAAGTCCTCGAGTTTTCTTCCTGATAATTTCCCGTATGGGGCAAACTTGTGGACAGAGTAATAAACATCTCCACCCTTTTGATAAGCATAGCCTTTTTGTTCTAATTCCCACACTAATTTTTTTATGCCATCAAGGGCATGGGTAGCACGGGGATAGGCATCGGCGGGACTAACGTTGAGCATTTCCATGTCTTCAAAGTAGGCTTTGATAAAACGCTCTGATACTTCTTCCATGGAGCTATTTTCTTTCTTTGCTCGGTTTAAAATTTTGTCATCTATATCGGTGAAGTTTTGGATATAGGTAACTTTATAGCCTCGCCATTGTAAATATTTTCTAACGACATCCCAAACAATGCAAGTACGGGCATGACCTAAATGACAGTAATCATAAACAGTAATACCACAGCAATACATTTTTACTTCGTTTTCGCAGACAGTTTTGAACTCTTCTTCTCGATTGGAAAGGCTGTTGTATAGGGTTATTTTACTGTTCATCATTTTCCCGTTATTTCTTAATGGCAGTTACCATCATTTTACCGTAGTTTGCTGGGGGTTATTTATAACGGAAGGTAAAAAAAATGAGACGCAATATATTACGCCCCTGTTTCAGAGAATTATTCATTCTTCAATGTTTAAGTTCTGCAGCTAAAAATAGTAGTCTATATATATTCAGGATTAACTTAAAGAAGCTCCACTACGATCATAACTAACACGGAAGCTAGAGTTAGGTTTTCCTTGAGTGCCGTTAGAGTATTCAGAAGCATTGATGTCCATACCGATTTCGGTGGCAACTCTTCCTAACATGGATTGTTGACGGTTTTTTACTGCGTGGTGGTGACGCATCATGAGGCGACGGGCTTGATTTTCAGTGTTCATATTTTTTCTCCTATGTATCAGTTTCTGTAAAGTTTTTTATTAACTGATTCTATTTAATCATTATTTCTGTATAAATTGCTACATTTTACTGATTTTATTTACAAAAATTAATCTTGGAGATCTTTGGATTTGAGCTTAAAATGGTAAGTCGGACAAGGAAGAGAAATTTTTTTCTGCTCCCTCATAAGTGTAAAAGTGTTAATGACGGTGAAACCTAATTCTCGAGTTTATCGACAGGTAAGAATTTTAGATCCTGTGTGTGCGGTGGATGATGTTACGGATGTTTTGGTTATGGATGGCAAGATTGAGCAGGTGGGGAATGGTCTTGATTATGATGCCGATGGGGTGGAGGTTATGGAGGGGAATGGTTTAATTCTCGCCCCTGCACTGGTGGATATATATAGTAGTAGCGGTGAGCCGGGTTATGAGGAAAGGGAAACTTTATTAACCCTGGGGAGGGCTATGGAGGCAGGGGGATTTAGTCGGGGGGCAATTTTGCCAAATACAAATCCTGTGATGGATAATCCTGCTACTTGTGCTTTTATGGAGAGTCGGGGGAGGGGTTTATCTTCCCATTTTTATCTATGGGGCGCATTGACTAATGGCTTGAAAGGGGATGTGATTGCGGAGTTGGCTTCTTTGGCGGAGGCTGGGGTGGTGGGTTTTACGGATAATAAACCCTATGATAATTTGTTATTACTACGACGGATGCTCGAATATGCTCACCCTTTTGATTTACCTGTGGCTCTTTTTCCTAATCATACGCAGTTACGGGGGGCCGGGGTTATTCGAGAAAATAGTACGTCTGTTCGCCTAGGATTGATCGGTTGTCCTACGGTTAGTGAAACGGTGGCGATCGCCTCTATCATTGAATTAGTTGCCCTGACTAAAACTAAGGTTCACTTGATGAGGGTATCCACGGAGCGAGGGGTAAAATTAATCCAACGGGCGAAGGAGGAGGGTTTACCCATTAGCGCCAGTGTAAATTGGCATCATCTTTTGCTCAATAGTGAGGCGGTGGAGAGTTATGACCCAAATTTGAGGTTAGAACCCCCTTTAGGGGCAGAGAATGACCGTCTAGCCCTCATTGAAGGAATAAAAAATGGGGTTATAGATGCGATCGCCGTTGACCATACCCCCTATACCTATGAAGAAAATACCGTAGCTTTTGCCCAAGCACCCCCCGGAGCGATCGGTTATGAGCTAATATTACCTTTGTTGTGGGAAAATCTTGTGGAAACGGGGCAAATCAGCGCCCTGAAACTTTGGGAAGCCCTCAGTGTTAATCCTCTCCTTTGTCTCAACCAAAAGCCCATTAGTTTACGACCCGGGGAAAAAGCGGAATTAATTTTATTTTCTCCCCAACAGTGTTGGCAAGTTACCCCCCAAAATTTAGAATCTCTATCCAGTAATACTTATTGGTTGAATAAAGAAATTAGGGGTAAGGTTTTGAGCAATTGACAATGGACAATGGACAATGGACAATTAAACTCTATCTAAATTAAGTATTTTTTTTATTACTCCCCATATAGTTAATCATTTATTATGACTACCAGAGAAAAATTGTACGAAGGAAAAGCAAAAATTATTTATCCCACCGATGATGACCAAGTTTACTTGACCTATTACAAAGATTCAGCCACCGCCTTTAATGCCCAGAAAAAAGGTACTATTACCGATAAAGGCAAAGTTAACTGTGCGATCGCCTCTGCCCTGCTAACATACCTCGAAAAAAAAGGTATCCCCACCCACTTCATCGAAAAAACCTCCGAGCGAGAAATGCTCGTTAAAGCCGTGAAAATAATTCCCCTCGAAGTAGTGGTAAGAAACATCGCTGCGGGGAGTCTGTGTAGAGAAACAGGCTTACCAGAAGGACAAATACTACCCAATCCCCTCGTAGAATTTTACCTCAAAGATGATGCCCTCCAAGATCCCTTACTCACCCCCGACAGATTAACACTATTAAACATTGCCACCCCAGAACAAATTACACAACTACAAAACCTAGCCAAAACCATCAACCAACATCTGATAGAATTTTTCCAAAGTTGTCAAATTACCCTCGTGGACTTTAAACTCGAATTTGGCACCGATAATCAAGGAGCAATACTACTCGCCGACGAAATTAGCCCCGATACCTGTCGTCTATGGGATAATCAGGAACAAGATCAAGAAAAAAGAGTCATGGACAAAGATAGATTTAGGAAAGACTTAGGAGAAGTAGAATCTGCTTATCAAAAAGTACAAACTAGAGTCCTAACTCAAATTGAAAAACTAGAAAATAGCTAGTATATTAAAGACAATTATTTCTATTATAAAAAAATTGGTGTGTGGCTGTGAGCAACAACAAAATAAGTAAAAAAAATCGGAATTATATCTCTGTGGTGCAAAAAAAGAAAACCGCCCAAAAAGCAGAAAAAATGAACCTAACCTTAAAAGTTACTAATAAAATCTACCATGGTGTCTCCCCTAAAAAAATATCCATGGCAAACCTAGTAACAAAATTTCCCATACTTTCTGCTCTCCTCTTTCTAACTACCTTTACCGTCAGTCAACCCTTACAAGCCAATGCAGAGGTAGAAAAAGAAGATGGAATTTCCCTCACCACCGATTCAGATTTTAATCTTAGTTCCCTTGCCCATCAACCCCAACAATTTGCCAGTGAAACCATAGAGATAAATCAAGCCCCCCAACCAGAAGACTTTGCCCAACAAAGTAACGATCAAGAAATTATCGTCCAAGATAATAAAATCCAATCCCCTAACCTAGAAATAGCCTCATCTAGTTTAGAAACCCAATCCCCCAACCTAGAAATAGCCCCATCTCCTAACGTAGAAATATCGCCACAAACCCTCCTCGCTCAAAATAACCAACCCACCAGTGAAGAAGAAGCAAGGGTATTAGTAGCAGAAGTGCTAGTGGAAGGAGTTGAAGGGGAATTAGAAGACTTAGTCTATAACGTAATTAGAACAGCCCCCGGCCGTACCACCACCAGAACCCAACTACAAGAAGACATCAACGCCATTTTCGCCACAGGCTTTTTTAGTAATGCTAATGTAGTTCCCAGCGATACTCCTTTGGGGGTGAGAATTACCTACACCGTTGCACCTAACCCCGTCCTAGAAAGGGTACAAGTACAAACAGTATCAGGGGTTCGTCCCGATGCTCAAATTCCCCTAGAGGTCATTGACGAAGCCTTTGGAGAGCAGTATGGAGAAATTATTAACCTCCGTGACTTACAAGAAGGTATCACCGCCATTAATACTTGGTATAGCGATAATGGTTTCGATTTAGCCCAGGTGGTAAGCTCCCCCCAAGTGTCTGCTGATGGAGTTGTCACCCTCGTTATTGCGGAAGGGGAAATCGAAGATATTAGGGTGAGATATTTTAGTGAAGATAACGAAGAAGTGGATGGCAAAACCAGAGAATTTATTATCACTAGGGAAGTACAGCTAAAACCGGGGGATATTTTTAATCGGAATATGGCCCAAAGGGATTTACAAAGGGTATTTGGCTTAGGAATTTTCCAAGATGTACGCCTTTCTTTCAGTGAAGCCGAAGATCCTTCTAAGGTGGTCATGAATATTGAAGTAGTACAAGCAAATACAGGCTCCATTGCAGCGGGGGCAGGTATTAGTTCTAATAGTGGCTTTTTTGGAACTTTGAGCTACCAAGAGCAAAACTTGGGGGGCAATAATCAAAACTTAGCAGCGGAATTTCAGTTAGGGGAAAGGGAATTATTATTTGATCTTAGTCTAAGGGATCCTTGGATTGCAACCACCCCCGATCGCACTTCCTACACCGCCAATCTCTTCCGTCGTCGTTCCATTTCCTTGGTTTTTGATGGTACAGACACCGATAGTATCCGCACCGAAATAGGGGAGACACGCCCTAGGGTAGTACGCACAGGAACAGGGGTAACGTTCTCTCGTCCCCTTGCCGAAGATCCCTTCAGCCGTCCAGAGTGGGTATTGAGCGCAGGAATGCAATATCAGAGAATCGAAATTAAAAATACCGAAGGGGATTTGAGTCCTCGTTCTTCCGCCGAATTTGGCAATGAGCTATTGTCTTTCAGTGAGTCTGGACAGGATGATCTTTTCCTTTTAAGGCTTAATGCCTCGCGCGATCGCCGTGACAACCGCCTACAACCCACAGGGGGGAATTTCTTATTGCTGGGTATGGAACAAAGTGTACCCCTAGGCTCAGGTAATATTCTCTTTAATCGTATTCGTGCCAACTATAGCCACTACATCCCTGTAAATTTTCTTGATTTTGACTTTGCCGAAGGCCCCCAAGCCCTCGCCTTTAACGTCCAAGCAGGGACAATTTTGGGTGACTTACCCCCCTATGAAGCCTTTGTTTTAGGAGGTAGTAACTCCGTTAGAGGTTATGGAGAAGGGGATTTGGGTAATGGTCGTACCTTCCTTCAAGCTACCGCCGAATATCGTTTTCCCATCTTCTCGGTGATCGGTGGTGCTTTATTCCTCGACTTTGGTACAGATTTAGGCTCTGGTTCATCGGTACCCGGGCGCCCTGCGGAGGTAAGGGGTTTAAATGGTACTGGTTTTGGCTATGGCTTAGGAGTGAGGATTCAATCCCCTGTGGGCCCTATCCGCATTGACTATGGTATTAATGATGAGGGTGAGAACCGCATTCACTTTGGTATCGGTGAAAGATTCTAAGCAATTGACAATCAACAATGGACAATGGACAATTAAAGTTATATTGACCTTGTCTGTTGATAGATAATTTCTCGTCAACACCTCATTAATGATTTATGACTAATTTACTAGAAGTAAAAGATGTTTACGCAGGGTATATCAAGGACTTAAATATTTTACAGGGAATTAATTTTCGGGTTGAACCGGGGGAGTTAATCACTGTAATTGGTCCTAATGGGGCGGGAAAGTCCACCCTCGCTAAAACTATTTTTGGGCTTTTGACTCCTAATCAGGGGGAAATAATTTTTAAAGATCGTAATATTGCTGGTTTAAAGTCCAATGAGATTGTAAAGTTGGGAATGTGTTATGTTCCTCAAATATCTAATGTTTTCGCTACTTTGACGGTGGAAGAAAATTTGGAAATGGGGGCTTATACCCTTTCTGGCTCTTGCAAAAAGCAAAAGGAAATTATTTATTCTATGTTTCCTAAGTTGAAGGAGCGTTTTCGACAAAAAGCAGGCACCTTGTCGGGGGGAGAAAGGCAGATGTTGGCCATGGGTAAGGCATTAATGTTAGATCCTGATTTACTGTTGTTGGATGAGCCTTCCGCCGCTCTTTCTCCTATCCTTGTTAATGATGTTTTTGAACAAATTAAGGCGATAAATGCCACGGGAAAGGCGATCGTTTTGGTGGAACAAAATGCAAAAAAAGCCCTGATGATGGCAGATCGAGGTTATGTTTTAGAAAGTGGTAAAGATGCGATCGAGGGTAAAGGTTCTGATTTATTAGATAATCCCCAAGTAGGTGAATTATATCTTGGTACTCGCCATGGTTGATAAAATATTGGCGTTAGTGAATTAAGATATGATTTTTAGTTTAGTTCGGCAATAGGCAATAATAGTTCTAGTATTATATATTGGCTGCCGTTTAATGATGTTGCATACCCAAAAGAAGTAACACCAAAATATTTAATATGAACAATTACTAACTTTTTATTCAACTTGCTATTTTTATCTGTTGGAAACTCCCCTCTTCTTTTTTGTTCTGTACTGAGATTTTCTTTCTATTTTGTTATATTTGTTCATAGAGAAGAATTTTTATTTATGGTCATGAATAAATTTATTTGATATTGCTTTGGGTAATCAGGAGTTATGGCGAAAAATTATTTTGTACTCAGTAGTTATCGGGATTTAGATAAAGTTTATAACGATGTAATACTATGGTTTAAGGGTAAACAATACCTTGTGGATGGGGTTTTAAAAAACGGCGTGTATATTGTCCAAGCCAAAAAAAGTGATACAATTCGCACTATTTTAGGAACTAATATTGCTTTTAAAGTAAAAATTTATCTCTCCCAAAGTAGTGGAGGAGAATTTATCATTGAAACCTCGAGGGGAAAATGGATTCAGAATATAGCGGGAGCTAGTTTTGGGGCAATTTTCACAGGGGGTTTAACCTATTTAACGGGCATTGCTAGTGCTAGTTGGACTTTTGTTTTGGAAAATGAGTTGATTAGTTATCTTGAAAGTAGTTGTCAACTAAGTAGAGTACAACCAGTAACCACGCAAAATCAAGATGCAGAGGTTTGGTATTCCGATAAATCAAACAATCCCTGTGATTATAAAACCCCTGAGCAAAAAGAAATAATTAGTAATTTGGAAGCTGAAATAAGAAGGTTAGAAGAAGCCTTTGCCAATGATATTTTGACAGAAGGGGAATTTAATCAAAAAAAATCTATCCTCGAAAAGCAAGTTGATGACCATGAGGTTAATTTTGTTATCGAATATAAAGTAAAGCAATTACAAGATGCTTTTGCCCAAGGGATTTTGAGTCAAGATGAGTATTCCTCAAAATTGGAGCAGTTAGAGGCGCAAACAAGGGATCAAATTTTACAGGAAAAATATGCTCAACGTAATCGGGTAAAAATGATTAAGCTAAAGGAGGCTTTAAATAGTGGCATTATTACTCAGGCGGAGTATGAGCGAAAAGTTGCTTCTCTTTAAATGGTTATGAATTTTATTATTTATTTTTTTCTTTTTATTGTTATTTTCACTGTATTATTTGAGTTATTTTTAAGGAAAAAGTGGGGTTTTGGGAATCCTTTAATTTATATTCCAGATCCAGACATTGGCTATTTACTAGCCCCAAATCAGGTTACTAGAAGGAATGGTAATTTGATTAAGATTAATAATTATTCTATGCGTTCTAATAATTTCAATTTAGAGAAAAAAGACGACATTTTACGCATCATATTGTTAGGTGATTCTATTGTTAATGGTGGTTGGTGGACTGATCAACAAAATACTCTGTCTAGTTTATTGGAACAAACTATAGATTTAAATAATTCTAAGTTTAATGAGATAGAAGTTTTAAATATTTCTGCTAATTCCTGGGGCGCTCGAAATGAGTTAGCTTATTTACAAAAATATGGTACTTTTTCTAGTGATGTATTAATTTTAGTTTTAAATACTGATGATTTATTCAGTTTTGCTCCTTCTAGTATTCAAGTAGGAAAAGCGTTAAATTATCCTGATAAAAAACCTTTATTGGGGTTGGAAGAATTTCTTAAAAAAGTTTTACCTTTACCTATTCATCCTGATTTAAAGGATATTCCTAAGGAAAGAGGGGATGTAGTTGGGGTTAATTTAAAGGCAGTGGAAGATATTTATGGTATGGCTTTGGAAAATGATATGGATTTTTTCTTGGTTTTAACACCTCTTAAGAGGGAAGTTTTTCCTCCTTTTTCTAAGGATTATGAAGTAGATGCGAGAGATAGATTAAAAAGTTTTGTGGCAGAATTAAATATCAATTATACAGATTTTTTACCCTTATTCCAAAATCATCCTAATCCTGATATTTTGTACCATGATCATATCCATCTTAGTCACGAAGGAAATCAGTTATTGATAAATAATTGGCGAGAAAAGATCTTTAGTATTACAAAAAAATAAGGAATAAAAAACCCTCTATAAAGAGGGCAAATAAAAATTAAGATATAGTTGTTATGATTCCTTGAACTATAAAAAATATTGTTAATGCTTTTAGGAATTGACGGTTAATTCTTCTTTATTAACTACTGCTTTTTCTTTTTCTATGATGGCGTTAACTTTGTCTGTCACTTGCTCACTTACGACGGAGTCAAGGAAAGTTAGTCTAAATCTGCGGGATAAAATATCCTCTGATTTTTGTGCCATTTCATAGCGATAAACGTAGGCTACTTCGGCGGTGATAAATGGATATTGGGGGGCTAGTCTTTCGATGCCATATTCTTCTATGATGGTTTTAATGGCGATCGCCCTTGAGCCATAATAATTAATTAGGTGATGTCTAATCGCTTCATCTTCAATGGTTTCGGACAATTTTTGATCCAAATCATCAAAATCATAGTTTTCACCCCCTGCCACGGGAATCAACTCAGGAGAATGACCAGAAAAACCATTAGGCGAGGATAATTGTTTAATAACATTGTTGATGGTATCGGCCGCCATTTTGCGGAAAGTAGTCCATTTTCCCCCCGTAATGGTGATTAAACCACTTTTAGATTTAAGAATAGTATGATCTCGAGAAATTTTAGCGGTAGAATTAGCCGTATGACTAGGAGAAACCAGAGGGCGTAATCCACTCCATGCAGACAATACATCTTGACGGTTAATGGTTTTAGTGAGATAACGGTTAGCGTATGCCATCAAGTATGCAATTTCTTCTTCCGTTGCCACTGGATTATCCGTTACTTGGGCTTCTTCGTCCGTAGTCCCAATTAAGGTGAACTCACGCCAAGGTACAATGAAAATAACCCTACCATCATCAGTTTTAGGAATCAATAAAGCACCATCCCCCGGGGCATACTCTTTATCCACAACAATATGTACCCCAGAGCTTACTTTCAGAATTTTTTCTACTTCTGGTTGGTCTAGCTGTCTGATACTATCACTATAGGGTCCTGTGGCGTTAACCACAACTTCGGCTTTGATGGTAAAGGTTTCACCACTAAGAGTGTCTTTTACTACTGCCCCTTTACACTTTTCATTATCCTTGATGATTTCAATAACTTCGAGGTAATTTGCGATCGCACATCCCCTATCAATGGCTTTCATGGCTACTTCCACATTAAGCCTAGCATCATCAAACTGCCCATCATAATACATTACACTGGCAATCATCCCTTCGGTATTGAGAGAGGGAAATAACTCTAGGGTATCTTTAAGACTTAAAAGGCGACTGCGTCCTAAACTCTGTTTTCCTGATAATAAGTCATACATTAATAGCCCAGTAAAAAAATAGGGAATTTGCCAAAGCTGATATAAAGGAATTATCAGGGGCAACGGTTTTGCTAAATGGGGGGCAATTTGAATAACATTTTTTCTCTCCGAGAGTGCATCTTTTACCAAGTTAAATTGTTCGATGTCTAAACGCTTAAAAGCCTGTTCTAAATATCTAACTCCACCATGGAGTAATTTTGTACTACGACTACTGGTTCCCGATGCAAAGTCAAATCTTTCAACGAGGGCGACTTTTAAACCTCTACTATTTGCCTCTAGTGCAGAGCCTGTGCCTGTTGCACCCCCTCCGATAATCAAACAGTCGAATTCTTCGTTTTTCAGTTTGTCTAATTGTTTTTGTCTTTCAATTAGCTGTATGGTCATGAAATTAGTCCTTGAAACTTCCCTTTCAGTATAGCTGATCCCTTTTTGGGGCGAGTCATCAATTATTAATTACCCATAAAATATTTTTGAGTGTACTGAATAGGTTGATGAAATTATTTCTCTGTTTATTTTATTAACAAGGGGCTTAAGCCCCTTGCCTACACCTATTTAATGTAAGATTACTTACTTACTAGAATATTTGAGTTTTCACTTTCGTTGTCTCAGACTTCAGAAATGATTTAGGATAGTCGTGGTTAAGATTTATTCAAATAATAATTTATTAATTAATAACTGTGCTTTTATTATCTTTACAAATCATCAAAAAATTCTCTATTGTTATTACGATATTGATTACAATTTTATCCTTTAATTTATTGTATATGCCAAGGGCGATCGCCCAGATAAACTTAACAGAAATAAATCAAAATATTCAAGAACCAAGCAAACTTTTTGAAATTAATTGTGCAGGGTGTCATCTTAACGGAGGTAACATTATTCGCCGAGGAAAAAACCTAAAATCAAAAGCTCTCCAAAAGAATGGTTATGATACCGTTGAATCTATCACTGATATTATCAGTAACGGTAAAAATAATATGTCCGCTTATGGCGATCGCCTTTCAGCACAACAAATAAATAATCTAGCAAAATATGTGTTAAATCAAGCAGAAAATAACTGGAAATAAAAGCAAAAATTAGCTTATAATTAAACAGTATAAAACAATTTTTAACAGTATGTTATTAGGACCTAGTATTATTACAGTATTTGCTCTTTTGGTTTATTTTGTCACCATCATTAACGTTGGAAGAGCTAGATTTAAATATAACGTAATGCCCCCAGCCACCAGCGGAGACGAAAACTTTGAAAGAGTCTTACGAGTACAAGAAAACACCCTCGAACAACTAATATTTTTCTTACCTCTCCTGTGGATTTTTTCCTACTTCGTCAGTGAAATGTGGGGCATGATATTAGGTGGCACTTGGGTTGTGGGTAGAATCCTTTATGCTTGGGGTTACGCCAAAGAAGCCAAAAAAAGAGCTCCCGGATTTGCCATTAGCACCCTCAGCGGTTTAGCTTTATTGGGAATGTCTTTAGTCAAATTAATGTTGATGGCTTACGAAGCATATTTGTAATTGATTTACCATAGTTTGGGTGGAGGCAACAAAGCCCAACAAGTCTCGTAAAATATCATATTTGTTCTTAAAACTCTATTGTTGAACATAGAGAAAATTAAGGAATTTTTTTATTGTGTCATGCTCTCTTTCATGATATACTTGTAATATAATGGGAATCTATACATTTTTAAAGATAAACAGTTACACTTCCATTGTTTAGTAAACAATTCTATAATCCCTTAAAACAAGTACAAAGTCAACAAAAAAAAGAATTTTCGTTACAAATTTTATTACTAATCTTGTTTTGACCGAGTAATAGCATCAGCCATCCTCGCAACATCATACATCGGAGCGACATCATGAACCCTTAAAATATCAGCCCCCTGACTAATGGCATGGTAACAAGTGGCAGCAGTACCCCATACCCTTTTTGCAGGGTCATTTTCGTTTAATATTTTACCGATAAAACTTTTCCGAGAAGTGCCTATGAGTATGGGAAAACTTATATTTTTAAGAGTTTTAATATTATTTAAAATCTCAATATTTTGTTGATAATTTTTAGCAAAACCGATACCAGGATCGAGAATTATATTAGATTTACGGATACCTTTTTGTAAACATTCATCTATTCTATTCAGGAAAAATTCCTCAATTTCTCCCATCAAGTCTTGATAATCCGTCATGGTTTGCATCGTCTGAGGATTACCCCGAATGTGCATCAAAATAATCGGCACTTGTAAATGGGCAACGGTATCTAACATTAATGGATCGAATGTTGCCCCTGATATATCATTAACTATATCACCCCCAGAGGCGATCGCCCTTTGTGCCACTTCTGCCCTTGTGGTATCAACAGAAATAGGAATATCTGTTTTTTCACGAATAGCCCTTATCACAGGAATAACCCTATTTAATTCCTCTTCTAAAGTAACTTCCTTTGCCCCTGGGCGGGTTGACTGCCCCCCAATATCAATTATATCCGCCCCCTCTTTTACCATCGTCAAGGCTTGATTAACAGCTTTTTCCACCTCGTTGTATTCCCCCCCATCACTAAAACTATCGGGAGTAACATTAAGGATACCCATGATATAGGTGCGCTGATTCCAATCAAAACTATAATTTCTTATTTGCATTGCTTAATTTCTCACAAAGTAGGGTGGGCAATGCCCACCATCAAAAAATAAATAATTATCAATTATCAATTATCAATTATCAATTATCAATTGTCGAAGAAGCCCAGCTACCATGTAAACCGTAGGGAATATGTTGTTTTAGGTGTAAGGTTGCCACGGGTTGCGAAATATCTTTACCATCAAATATAACTAAATCCGAGCGATGATTTTCAGAATCATAAATTAAATCAAGTATCCAAGCATCATCCTCACCATCAGCATTACTTTTAGGCACAAAAACAGGCTCTCCAGCAAAACCTTTGGGGGCAAAAGAATACAATTGTTCTTCTTTTGTATGTAAATCGAATTTCAATAAACCCTGTAAAGGAGCATTTTTATTAGGGCTATGGGTAGCACCAATAAACATATAACGATAATCTCTCCCTACATTTTCAGGATTGATAAAAGGAAATTCAACACACCTTTGATTTAGTAATTCTTTTTCTACTTTTTGACTATTTAAATCTAGTTTAAAACGGAATAATTGTCCAGGGGCAAGGTCATCAAAATCTACCTCTTTATAACTTTTATCTGGGTTAATTTGACTTAATTTTGCATAACAAACAGAGTCAATAATTAATGTTTTATCATCCTTTTCAAAGGCATTGGCATGGTGAAAAATAAATCCTGCATTAGTTTCTAAGGTAATAACATCCTTATGGGGTGCGTGGCGAGGAATTAAAATAATTTTAGTGACTTCATTCTCTTTAAAATCTAAACATTCTCCAGCGCCCTTAATACCAAATACAAAGGGTAAAGGATTATAACTGGTGGGGTTTTGAAAGAAAATAATATAGTTGGGAGTAATTAAAAAATCATGGATGAAACAAAATCCGGGGGTAATATGGCTATATTGCTGTAATATTTTCCCTTCTTCGTCAAATTCATACACATTAATAGTGCTAGATAAACCCGGTTTTATCCCAAAATTAATTAAGGAAGGTTTTCCATTATTAAATGGAGAATGGGGATCAATTCTAGGATGGGCGGAAAATACATCACCATCTTTTAATAGACCATCTAAATTATCTAATTTTTTCGTTTCTAAAGTTTCTGGATCTAAGCTGTGAGGTAGGGCTGCTTCCCACAATGCTAATAGTTTTTTTCCGAGTTTTACCACATTGGTATTAGCAATATTTTTTACCCTAATATCAAATATATTTCCTAAAATCCCTCCTGGTTTTTGACTACCAAATACTCCTCGATAGAGCATTTTTTGAGCTTTTTTTTCTTCCAAATATTCTTTGGTTTTTACATAGCTATTACGAAAATAACACCCCTCATCGGTAAATTTAAACGAGCAAATCATGCCATCTCCATCGAAAGGATGGTTTAAGGGGGTGCCATATACTTCTAATAATCCAGGACCATTACGATATAGTGTACCTCGCAAGTCGGCGGGAATTTCCCCTTCTATGTCTTCTATCCAGTATTCTTTTTCTTGGGGTTGAGATTCGTAACCTTTACGCCAGTCTTCTAAACTGTAGGATTTATTCTCTACGGGTTTATTTTCTATTTGTACCATGGGATGTTTTGTTAAAATTGCTTAATATTTATTCATATTTCTTTGAACAATTATAACAACATCATTTTGAGGAATTGATAATTGAGAATGAATAATGGATAATGGCGAGGTTTAAAAATCCCCTCCAGCACAATTTTAGGCGTGAAATACTATTGAATAACAGCAAATATATAATACTAAAACTATTGTTACCATTGCCTATTCCCGAACTAAACTGAAAATTATACCTTAATTCACCAACACCCAATTTTATTTTCGGCGATAGAAGGGTTTTTTGACGACTCTGGCGAGGTAAAGTTTACCTCTGATTTCTACATCCACAGTTTGCCCTATTTTAGTTAATTCTAGGGGTAAATAACCAAGGGCGATCGCACTGTTGAGGGTAGGAGAAAGGGTACCGCTAGTAACCTCCCCCACGGTATGATTATTATGTTTAATGGCATAACCATGACGGGCAATATATCTGCCTTCCATTTGTAAACCCACCAATTTTCTTGTTAAGCCTTCTTTTTTTTGTTTCGCTAAAATTTCACGGGCAATAAAATCATCTTCACGGTTAAGATTAACTACCCAACCCAATCCAGCCTCAAGGGGAGTAGTAGTTTCATCAATTTCCTGCCCATACAAACTCATCCCTGCCTCGAGTCTTAGGGTATCCCTTGCCCCCAAACCGCAGGGGGTTACTCCTTGTTCTAAGTGCGATCGCCACATATCCTGTGCTACAGTGGGAGTAGTCATCACCTCAAAACCATCTTCCCCAGTGTAACCCGTCCGAGCCACAAAAACCTTTTGCCCATCAAAGCTAGTAGTCAAATGCTCAAAAGCCTTTAAATTAGTTAAATCAACCCCCAAAAAAGATTGTAAATAATCCTCAGCCTTACGCCCTTGGATAGCCACCAAAGCCAAATTTTTAGACTTATCCAACAACTCAATCCCTTGAGGAGTTAATTTTTTAGTTAACCAAGCCCAATCCTTCTCACAAGTAGAAGCATTAACAATTAATATTCCAGACTCAGTGCCATCATCATTCCTACCCTGATAGTAAAAAATAATATCGTCAATAATGCCCCCATGCTCATTCAACAATACAGAATATTGAGCCTTACCCTCCATCATTGTCGAAAAATCCGTAGGTACGAGATAACCTAAACAGGAGCGTAAATTTTTTCCCCGTAAATAAAACTTACCCATATGGGAAATATCAAACATTCCAGCGCCTTCCCTCACCGCCTGATGCTCTTTTTTCAAACCTTCATACTGTACCGCCATTTCCCACCCTGCAAAATCCGTAAACTTAGCTTTAGCTTCCACAGACAAAGAATATAAAGGAGTACGCAACAATTCAGGCTTCATAAATAAGTGTTAAGAAAAAAGGGAATATATCCATTTTCAATTGTTCCCGAGCAAATGTCAATTTTCTAACAATATCTCCCCATTAGTCACTTTGATTTGCAACTCTCGCCAAAGCCTCATCTTTTCTCCCGTCACCATTCCCTCACCATAGATGGCATTTCTAATCAAATCACTATCCTTACGATTGAGTCGCCTATCAATCAGGGCATTTTCAATCATATTTTTTACTTTATCAGTGTTATCTGTCATTCCTAAATAAGCTAACTTTTCTCAACCATAAAGATAACACCGCCTATCTGAAAAAAATCAATTAACCCCCGAAAATATTGAGGGTGGGAGGAAAAAAGTTTTTGCCATATCTAAATCATAGTCAAAAGGTTTTTTAATCGGTTGATAATCTTTGGGATGGTTTTTCCCATGACGCAACACCGCATTGATTAATAAACAACCGTCACTATTAAGGTTAATGGCACTATGGGGAATCCCGGGGGGAATCGTTACTACTTGATGATTTTCCTCACTCAGATAAATATAGTTATATTGACGATTTTGTAATACTACCAACAAAAAACTACCTTTTACCACTAAAAGTTGATCCGTTTGAAAATGATGTACAAATAAGTCATCAATACTTTGAGCAGGGATTTCCACTAGCATAGTTTCATGGCTAGATTGAGGAGTGTAAAAATGAGCCATACCCCCTTGAATTGATTCTAATTTCTTGACTTCAATTTTCTTTGCTAATGCCATATTTCATCTCCTATAACGCTTACATTCCATTGTACTGGCAAGAAATGTTACAATTTGTTGCAAAATTAACTAAAGTATGCTTTTAAGTATTTGTTTTTTTCCTATTCAATCAAAAACTTAAATTTCAAATCCCTAATATTGTTAACCGTCCATTGTTTAAGGCATAATCGGAAAATTGCAATATTTCTTGTGTTGAAAAACTAAATGATAATTAATAGACTTTTTAAACAAACTAAACTTTTTCGTTACCCCTTGATTATTGGTTCATTAAGTGCTGTGGTATTGGGATGTGGGCAACAGCCCGTTGCCAATGAAGGGCAGGTGGAATTTTGGACAATGCAACTACAGCCTAGATTTACTCCTTTTTTTGAGGCGGTGAATGAAAGTTTTGAGGCGAATAATGAAGATGCCAGTATTCTTTGGGTGGATGTGCCTTGGGATGCCATGGAAAGCCGAATTTTGACGGCAGTTTCGGCTAATAATGCCCCTGATGTGGTTAATCTTAATCCTGATTTTGCTTCTCAGTTGGCTTCCCGCAATGCTTGGTTAAATTTGGCGGATGAAATTTCTGAAGATGTGAGGGGGGAATATTTATCTAAAATTTGGGAAGCGAATCAAATTGAAATTTGTGCTTCTGAGAATGATTGTACCACTTCTACTTTTGGTATTCCTTGGTATTTAACCACTACGGTAACGGTATATAACAAGGATTTGTTGCAACAGGCAGGGGTGGAAAATCCTCCTGCTAATTTTGAGGAGTTGGCAGAAGTTGCGCAGAGGGTGAAGGATGAAACGGGTAAATATGCCTTTTTTATTACTTTTGTGCCGACGGATTCTAATGAGGTGTTAAATTCTTTGGTGCAGATGGGGGTAAGTTTGTTGGATGGGGAAGGTAAGGCGGCTTTTAATACTCCTGAAGGGGAAAGGGCTTTTTCCTATTGGGTAGATTTATATCAGAGGGGTTTACTTCCTGCGGAGGTGTTTACTCAGGGGCATCGTCATGGGGTGGAGTTATATCAAGCTGGGGAGTCGGCAATTCTTGGCACGGGGGCGGAATTTTTAAATACCATTGCTACTAATGCCCCAACAATTTATGAGCAGTCGGCGGTGGCACCCCAGATTACGGGGGAAACGGGTAAGCGTAGTGTTTCGGTGATGAATTTGGTAATTCCTCGCAGTAGTCGTAATCCTCAAAAGGCGATTAATTATGCTTTGTATGTTACCAATAGTGAAAACCAACTTAGTTTTGCTCAGGAGGCTAATGTATTACCTTCCCATACAAGTGCGATCGCCTCTTATATCGAAAATTTAGAACAAGAATCGGAGCAAAATATCCTGTTTGAAGCTAGAAAAATAAGCGCCATGCAACTAGACTCGGCAGAGGTATTAATTCCCCCATCGCCAAACATTAATCAACTCAAAAGAATTATTTATGAAAATCTGCAATCAGCCATGTTAGGGGAAAAAACAGTACAACAAGCCCTTGATGATGCCCAAACCCAGTGGAATAATATGTAATTAGGGCTTAATGGAAAATGGGGAAACTATTGCCTATTCCCCATTCCCTATTCCTTAATTAGTAATTTTCAACACCGCCATAAAAGCCTCTTGGGGTACATCTACAGTACCGAGGGATTTCATGCGTTTTTTACCCTTAGCTTGTTTCTGGAGGAGTTTTTTCTTACGACTAATATCACCACCATAACATTTTGCTAAAACGTCTTTTCTGAGGGCTGGAATATGTTCACTGGCAATAATTTTTGAACCAATGGCAGCTTGAATAGGCACTTTAAATTGATGGCGAGGAATCAATTCTTTAAGTTTTTCCGTCAAAGCTCGTCCAACATGATAGGCTTTATCTCGATGAACAATCATGGCTAAAGCATCCACTGGCTCTTTATTCACCATAACATCTAAGCGAATTAAGTTATTTTCTCGATAACCAATTAACTGATATTCCATACTGGCGTAACCCCGAGAGCGGGATTTTAATTGATCAAAAAAGTCGGTGACTACTTCAGCGAGGGGTAATTCATAAATCAAGTTAGTACGGTTGAGGGTAAAGTATTTCATATCCACAAATACACCCCTTCTGGTTTGACATAAATCCATCAAAGTACCCACATAGGTTTCCGGGGTAATCATCTCAATTTTGATGTAGGGCTCTTCAATTTTTTGTCGTTTTTGTGGGTCCGGTAATAAACTGGGATTATCAACCTTTATTACTTCTCCGTCGGTGGTGGTGACACGGTAAATTACCGAAGGGGCGGTGGTAATTAGGTCTAAATCATACTCCCTTTCTAACCTTTCTTGGACGATTTCCATGTGCAACAAACCGAGGAAACCGCAACGGAAACCAAAGCCCATGGCGCTGGATGTTTCAGGCTCATAGGAAAGGGCGGCATCGTTTAATTTTAGTTTCTCAAGGGCTTCTTTGAGGTCAGAATATTGATCGGCATCGATGGGGAAAAGTCCACAAAATACCATGGGTTTTGCCTCGGTGTAACCCGGTAATGGCTCTTTGGCGGGGTTGTTAACGAGGGTGATGGTATCTCCTACCCTTGCATCTTCTACGGCTTTGATGGAGGCGGCGAGATAGCCTACTTCCCCTGCATGGAGTTCATCCACAGGAATTTGGTTGGGGGATAAGATACCAATATCATCTAAATCATACTGCTTTCCTGATGCCATCAGTAAGATGCGATCGTTCTTTTTGAGGGAGCCATCGGTGACACGGAAATAAACAATTACCCCTCGATAGGGATCATAATAACTATCAAAAATTAAAGCTCGGAAAGGTTTTTCTACGGTGTCCTCTGGGGGTGGTACCCGATCAATAATAGCCTGTAAAATATCGTTAATACCAATACCATTTTTAGCCGAAGCGTGGATAATATTGGTACAATCTAAACCCACAACCTCCTCTATTTCCTCAATTACCCGCTCTGGCTCTGCCCCTGGTAAATCAATTTTATTTAATACGGGAATAATTTCTAAATTGTTTTCCAAGGCTAAATAGACGTTAGCGAGGGTTTGGGCTTCTACCCCTTGAGACGCATCCACCACCAATAAAGCCCCTTCACAGGCTGCTAGAGAGCGGGATACTTCATAGGTAAAATCCACATGGCCAGGGGTATCAATGAGGTTTAAAACATATTCTTCGCCGTCCTTACCCTTATAGTTCATTCGGGCGGCTTGGAGTTTGATGGTAATACCTCTTTCCCTTTCTAAATCCATGTTATCGAGAAATTGCTCTTTCATCTCCCGATCTGCTACTGTATCGGTAGTTTGTAGCATACGGTCTGCCAATGTTGATTTACCATGATCAATATGGGCAATAATGGAAAAGTTGCGCAGTCGTTTTACGGGAGCATCTGTCATAGCTATTATTTCGATATTTGTTTTAGAAAGATTGGATTTTAATATTTCTTAATTTATTTTAATATCATTTTGCTCTGACTGGTTGAGGAATTAAGAATTAGGCTCATCTTACTTGGATTATTTAGCTTCTTCATTGTTCCTGTAGTAGTTCAGTTAAAATATTAATCAATTCTGGTATATCTTGTTTAAGAGTTTGCCATAATATTTTTTTATTAATGTCAAAATATGCGTGAACTAAACGGTTGCGCATACTTATAATTGCTGTCCATGATATTTCAGGATGATCAAGTTGATATTTTTTTGATACTTTTCCCGCAGCTTCTCCCACAATTTCAATGGCTTTGACTAAGGCGAAAACCAGTAAATCATCACTACCTAAATCTGAGAAACTTTTCCCTTCTATAAAGGAAATAGCCTTTAGACTTGCATCTAACATATGCTGTAATCTAATGCGGTCATGTTTGGCTAACATATTGCACCAGTGCTAAATCCAAAACTTCTTGGCGAAAATATTTACTCAAGTCTTCAGAAGTTAATAAGTCCACTGGACGCTTGAGTATTGACGATAATTCTAGTTCCATCTTTGCAAGGGAAATTAAACCAGGAATGTGTTCTGGATTAAATTCTACTAATACATCTATATCACTATCTTTGTTAAAGTCTGCCCTGAGTATTGAGCCAAATAAAGAGAGTTTTTGAATATGATGTTTTTTGCAAAAGGTATCGATCGCACTTTGGGAGATAATTTGATTAATTCGGTTTTTAAGAGTATCAGTGTTCATCGTAGAATCAATGATTATTTACCATTAATTCTATTATCCCCTAACGGCTATACATTCAATTTCCACTAAAACATCCTTGGGAAGACGGGCAACTTCGACACAGGCACGGGCGGGAGGATTTTCGGGGAAGTATTGGGCATAAATTTCGTTCATAGGAACAAAATTGGTTAAATCACTGAGAAATACGCTGGTTTTAACCACGGCGGAAAAGTCCACTCCTGCTTCTTCTAAGATGGCTTGTAGATTTGCCATTACTTGGGTGGTTTGGGCTTGTATGTCTCCTTCTCCTACCATTTCTCCTTGGGCATTGAGGGGGATTTGTCCTGCTACAAAGATTAATTCTCCTGTAACGGCGATCGCCTGATTGTATGGTCCTACAGGGGCTGGGGCTTTATCGGTATAAATAACTTTCTTGCTGGTCATTGTCTCAAAATAATATTAGCAAAGCTAATTTTACCAGTTTTTTCAGAGTTATTGATTTCGATGTGGGATTTATCGGTTTTTGGGTTGAATTTCTTCCAATTATGAAATTAAAAGAAAAACAATTATTGTTCACCCCTTTACAATCAAAAACCATTGCCTGTTATCCTAAGATACCTAACACTTTTACCACAACCTAGGATATAAAAATATATTAGTACGCTAGACCCATACTGCGGGTAGTTTCAGCACCTAAGTAAACACGAATACTTAAGAAGTCTGTAGGACAAGCAGTTTCACAACGTTTACAACCTACACAATCCTCTGTGCGAGGGGAGGATGCAATTTGTCCCGCTTTACAACCGTCCCAAGGTACCATTTCTAGTACATCAGTAGGACAAGCACGAACACATTGAGTACAGCCAATACAGGTATCGTAAATTTTTACACTATGAGACATAAAAAAAGATGCTCCTTACCGAGTTTTGTTTTTTATTAATGATTTCTCAATTTCAGCTCTACTTTATCGCAGTATATGCTCTTGCATACCTTTTCTGATATATAACTTTAAACTCTGTAACAATTTTTATTTTTTCTTTTCATTCTTCACCCATTCAGGCTATTATTATCTTTTGCAAAACAAATGCCACATATTCCCCATCTTTCTAATTCTCCTAGGGGTGTAGGGCTATGGCAACGGGGGCAAGGAGGCAGTAGGTGCGATCGCACTTTAACCTTATGTAACCATTGTTGTAGGGCTTCTTGGGGGGTAAGGGGAGAACATTCTGGGGGGGGTTGTTCATCAATGCCTAAAATAGTAGGATTAACTAAATTGGTTTCTTCTTCGGGGTCAAGGATGGCTTTTTGATACCATTTAGCCGTGGTGAAACGTATATCCTTAACAGACTCGTTGAGACGACGATTAATTTTTTTGAGTAACGTATATCTTTGCAAAGATAAATTCTGGGCATAGGCACTACTCGAAGTTGATACCCATAAAACATCATCCCTGAGGGCGATCGGTTTAGTATGTTGTGCTACCTTGTGATTAACCACCGTAAACCAACATTTAACCAATAGCTGGTATCTTTTTTGAGTTTCCCACTGAGGTTGAGCTAAAATTGCATCTAATAACTTATCAATTGATTCAAAAGTCATGAGTTTATGAGTGAGAAAGAAACATCCATACATCCCCTTGTTCAACTTACCTTAAAAAACATCGATTTCGATCTGAGTTTTGAACTTCATCAATTTGAAGAATCCCAACAAAAACCAGTGGAATCTTTGGCGGTAGTAGAATCATCCTCCTTACCCCATGACTTACCAAAACATCCCATTGATTATCACTTCGTCTCTCCACCATCTCCCCAAGAAGAGGAAGAAGACAATATCCCCGTAGCTTCTCGTCTCATTAACGATAAATATAGTCTTAAGGAAATTCTTTTTACCCCTTGGGCAATGTTTGGCTTAATTATCTTCATTGCTACTAACGCTTTAATTTTTATTACTTGGGATTTAAACTCCTCCCAAAGACAACTCGCAGAAAATAATAATTCTCCAGCACAAGAGTTAGAAAATACTGATGCCATAGAAGAAAGTTTATCTACCATCAACCCTGAAGAAAATTCCCCTTCCCCCATACCCGAAGAAGAAGTTAGTTTTGAATTACCTTCCCCCCCTAATCTACCCTCTCCTTTACCCACAGATAACGCAGAAAACCTTGAAAGTAACAATCAGGGAAATAATAATGCAAATCTTTATCCTGACTTAAAAACAGCCCTTCTCAGTGAAGCGGTAATGTATTTAGCAGAATCGGGAAGACAAAACCCTTCGGGGGTAAATATTGAGCAAGGAAATATGGCTAGTGATACCAATGCCCTTCAATATCTTCTCATCACTGACTATAAAAGTGCTGAACATTTTGCTAAGGTGCGGGAAATGATACCTAATGCCATGGTGACAAATATTAATCAGGAGATCAAAATTCAGTTAGGTGCTTTTCGGGATAATTCTGAGGCCCAGCAACAGGCACAACGACTTACTCAAAATCAGCAGTTACCCGTTAGCGTCATTGCTACGAGATAAGGGATTAAGGCAAGGCAATAAATAACCCATTGTTAACGGCTTTGTTGCATCAATCCAAAAATGAGAAAATCTACCTCTATTAGGAACTTTTTCTCAGTAAACTAGGAAAATTGCCCCATATTAATATTATTTACTATGTCATAGGATGTTTTATTTTATGATTGTTTCGTTACATACCCATAGATGAATATATATTTAAAGCAAAAAAGAGTCTTTTTCTCTTGATCCCTAAGTGTTTTCCTCCATAGCAGTCAAAAAAGCCAAAATATTAAAAACTCAATGTTGAGACATTTTTCTAAATGTGTGGTTGTGTGAAGCAATAGTTAAGACAATATAAAAAATAAATACTTATAAATATAGTGATTTTCCTCATTCTATCTAGGTTATACCCCAAAAAGCCTTGATCCCAGATGGTTAATAATAAA
Organism: Cyanobacterium sp.; assembly: GCF_054166785.1. Taxonomy (NCBI): domain Bacteria; kingdom Bacillati; phylum Cyanobacteriota; class Cyanophyceae; order Chroococcales; family Geminocystaceae; genus Cyanobacterium; species Cyanobacterium sp. The sequence goes on along the minus strand of NZ_JBSZCP010000031.1, from coordinate 28,643 downwards.
AAGAGAAGGTTTTAATAAAAAAATATAAATAAAGAAAATGATACCCAATAATAGTAGATGTGCTTCAGCCTGTCGATACTGCCGCTTTTATCATCCAGAAGGGAGGAGGGGCGGAATGTGTGAGCAATTAAACGTTTCAGTACAAGGTGCTTGGAAGTCTTGTAGTTTAGCCGTTTTGGCTTTTGGTGAATCTTGGGAAGCCATGCCTGAAATTGTCCTATTAGAAAAATCCTTTTCCCTCGGATGTGCAACCCCCAATATGGAAGTGAATACACCCAAAATCACCCAATATTTACCAGAAAATACCCCAGTCAGAGCGGAAGTAAGCATATAATCATCAAGGCTTATGAGAGTTTCCCAGATTCTCATATCTTTTAAAAACCCCAATTTTTCGTAGTCAATATTAAAAAACCAATAAATTAGTCATTCATGTTGTTTACTCCGCTAAACAGCATTATTAAACCACCTATTACAATTAATAAAGCTACAATTCCTAGTACAGCGTCTAATTTACTGGTATCCATTTTATATTTTTCTTACTTAAGGCATTAATAAATTTGCTCCCCCCCTGCGAGGTAATACCGAGGGAGTATTGTTGTTATCCGAAGAGGGAGTTTCTGTGGGAGGAGAATCCGTTGTTTCCTCTGATGGAATGGTGGGAGGTTGATATATACTAACCAATAAATCCACTAACTGATTTCTTTGTTTCCTAGTTAAACTTTTAATCAATTCTCTATCTTCGTTAAAAGGATTTTGGGTTAAGGTACTAAAACCGGGATACCTTTCTTGGTTCATGGTTTCGTTATAACCAAGGTAATCTGCGAGGGTTAATTTCCAGTCTAGGCGAAATGTGGTTGGTCTCGATTTGATAAATTCATGATAACGAATAAATCTACTTATGAGGGTATGTTGAGACGCTACTTCTCCAGTGTCGATGGAGATATATTGATTATTTTTTGGTATTTCTGGTATTTGCTCATATATCTGAAGGGCAATGATTTCTGGGGTTAACCGTTGGGCTGATACTGGGGTATTCCATGACAGGTTTACTGACTTTTGCTCGATGATATTTTCTCCATGAACAAAATATACCCCAAAAAAGGTTATCAGTGCGATCGCCCCGTAACCAATTATTTTAAAAGAAGTACCGTAAAAAAGACGGTACAACGGAGAAATTTTTTTTAATAACCTAGTCATCACTAATAATTTCAGGTTGAGTAAGCTCATCAGACATTTCAATAATAGCCCTTAAAACAGGCTTCATGATTTCTTCTACATTTTCAAAATCTTCATAACGTCTTTGTTTAGCCCTTTTTGCAACCTGTACCGTAATTTTGTAACGATTAGAAGCAGCCTCCATCAACTCGTCACTACGAAACATTACCTGTCCTGAGTCAAAGTTGTTTTTTAACATTCTTTGTTTTTATAGTTTTTTGAAAAAAAGCACCAAAGTTCATTGTATCAAGTTTTGGGAAACCATAGCTACACTTTATTTTGGTCAAGGCAAAAAGTAAAAATAAAAAAGCCCGTTACATACCAATGATGATAACGGGAAAATTAAGTCTAATATTTCTGTATTATAGTAATATTATTCCGCATCTTTGCGTCCGGGGTTACGCGCAGGGTCTCCAGAAAGGAAGCCGAAAATAAACATTAAAATGAAAGAGGCAACCACGATATTGACAACAATTTTTAAAGTTAACATTTTATTTTCTCCTTATTAATAAGCATTACTATATTTTACACCTCTTTCAGATTTTCTTGAACTCCAAACCAATATCCTTTTCCATAAATAGTGTGAATCAGAGCTTTTTCTCCCTTCATTTCAATCTTTCTTCGTAACAGTCTAATTACGGCCGCCACCACATTACTACTCGGCGCTTGATCCTCTGACCAAAGATGATGATATATTTGTTCTTGAGTCACCAATTGATTAGAATGCAACAAAAAAAACTCTAATAATCGAATCTCCTTATCCGAGAGTTTGAGCAATCTACCTTGACGATAAGCCAATTTACTATCCATATCCAACTCCAAATCATCCATAGCTAATAATCTTTTATCCATCCCCCCCAAAGTAATATCAATTTTTGGGCTACCCCTTCTCAACAAAGCCCTTACCCTAGCCAATAACTCCCTCAACTCAAAAGGCTTCATCAAATAATCATCTGCCCCCGCATCCAATCCCAAAACCCTATCATCTAAAGTATCCTTAGCCGTCAAAAATAGAACAGGAGTATTAGCCTCAGTCTTCGCCATAGTATCATTAGCATTTTTAAAACTTCGCAAAGACTCACAAATATTTAACCCTGTTTTATAAGGTAACATCCAATCCAGAATTAAAAGATCAAAAGAATTATCTAAAATAAATTCCCATCCTTGCTTACCATCATAGGCAATTTTTACTTCATACCCTTCCTTTGCTAACACATGGGCAAGACTATCAGCCAGTTGCTTTTCATCCTCTACTAACAATATTTTAATTGACATAAAAGTTTGGCTACCTATCAATGATGTACAAGAAATTATGAATATTGATCATTAATTTAGCAGTTTTATAGGTTCACAAATTTCTTCCTTCCCAAAACAAACATGGACTTACAACAATATAATTTAACAAAAAGAAAGATAAAAGAATTTTTGACTTTAAAACACCCCTTAACTTTTTGAATGTATAGAGACAAGATCAACTAATCATGGTATTCTTTATGATACAAATAAAAATCAATCATAATCCTAGTAAAACCAATTATGTCTCCTTCCCAATTTGGGCAACATGACGATAAAGAAATTGTAATCATTAATGATGAAGAAGGAAGATTTCTTGAATGTTATGTTGAAAACGAAATTAACTATCAAGGTAACAAATATTTGTTACTAATGCCCGTTGATAGCACCATTGTTATCTTAACCGATGATGTGGTTGATGAGGATGATCCTGATTATACCGAAACCGTCATTGTGGAAGATGATGATGAAATCGATGCTATTTTTGACGATGCGAAGGCTGTATTGGGAGAGTTAAATCTGTCCTTAAAACGTTCGGGAATTAGTCTCACGGCTAGCGGAGATTTACCCCCCGAAGAAGATGACAATATGATTAGTTTAGAATTAGATGATGAAGGGGAAGGGCTAGAGGTAGAAGAATTACAGTTTTTAGCCAGTTTCTATAGTTTAGAGCAAAGATATGATATTTGTACTCCCCTTGCTCCTATTCTCTTGATTGGGGAACAAAAATCTTCTGGTAAGGTAACGCTTTTTAACCCTGACAAACCTGAATTGCAGGGTATTGTGGGAGAGTTACTTTTAGACTTTAGTGATGAGGATTAGTTGTCTATATTTCCATGGTTATTCCTCTTTATGAGGGGGTTACACCCCCTGTTTTAAACTTTTCAAGTCTTTTTTAACCCATCAGTTAATTTCACTATTTTTCCATGGGTAGTGATACTAAATCCAATTTATAAACTGTACTTTTATTGATTGTTTATTAGCAATGGACTTAAGCCCATTGTTAGTTTTATTAGTAAACTTTTATTTACGGATATAGTATGAATAAATTAACTTTTGTTTTCTTCAATTTTTATTTTTTTGATTTCAGAATAGAAAGAGGTTTCAATAACCTGATTTTTATCTTTTACTACGGTATTTCTTAGACGCAAATTATCATTGGCAAACCAAATTCTTTCTTCTACATATTGATTATCTTGGGAGATAGTGAAGGTTATAGATTCATCATCAGCAATGGTATATTTTCCTTCTAATACTTTGTTATTTCCTACTAAACGCCAGATTTTACCGTTTTTTAAATCTTCTTTTTTGTGGTTAATAATCATGGTACTATTGCCCGTTTTTTTTGGTTTTCCCCAATCAGGAGAATTATCCCAATCAGAGGTAATGATAGTATTATCTTCTGGGTTTATGGAATTTTGTTGCCAGATAGTTTTTGCTTCGTCGCTATGGGGTTCTAATAAATTAATGTTTAAGTTAGCTTTGCTGTTATCTACAGCTTCTTGATTCACATTATAGGTAGTACGCTGAGAAAACCAATTCCCCGCAGTTTTCTCTATGAAGGTATTTATATCCATTAATCTTATATCTAATTACTTTTTATAATAAATCGATCGCCCTTAACTGTAAATGTAGTTATTGGCAAAATTAATTATAGCGCCCTAAGATCAATGAACCATGAAAATTAAAGTGCTAGGGAAGGTAAGTAGCCGATGAAATGAGCAACAGCCAATTATTGAATATATCCCTCTATTAAAAAATCATCATCAAATCTTTGTAGGGTAATATTGTGCAATGATAAAGCATCTTTCATGGTAGCTACCCCCAAATCTCCCACGGGATTAAATCCCTGTTGCCCACCAATAATTTTTGGTGCGATGAAAGCCAATACCTTTTGTATGGTACCAGATGCGATCGCCCTTGCCCCCAAATTACCGCCACACTCCCAAAAAACACTATTAAAACCACGATGATATAAATTATCCATCACCACCGCAGGACAAAGATTGTCCAACTCCAACACCTCCACCCCCCTTGACAATAAATGGGATTTAAGGGGTGAGTCAACATCTTGAGGCACCGTAAAAACCACCGTGGATGCCGTTACCGTATCCCATAAATGACAATCAAAAGGTAAATCAAAACTAGCCGACATCACCACTCGCAAAGGATTATGATGCGTTACACCATGGGTAGTCAAACGAGGATTATCTTTTCTTACCGTATTACCCCCCACCACCACCGCATCACAACCAGAGCGCAAAAAATGAACATAATCCCGTGACTTTTGCCCCGTAATCCACTTACTATCCCCCATGGCCGTAGCAATTTTGCCATCCATGGTCATAGCATACTTTAAGATACCAAAAGGGCGTTTATGGATTACCCGATGGATAAAAGCCTCATTAAGACGAATACAAGCCTCTTCCTCCACCCCTACCCTCACATCAATTCCAGCGGACACCAAACGCTTAATACCGCCCCCTGCAACCCTTTCATCGGGATCTACCATACCCACCACCACTTGACTAATTCCCGCCTGAATAATAGCCTCCGTGCAAGGGGGAGTTTTACCGTAATGGTTACAAGGCTCTAAATTAATGTAAATAGTAGCACCCATAGCGTCCTCTCCCGCTTCCTTTAGGGCAAAAACTTCAGCATGGGGCAATCCAGCTTGAGGATGAAAGCCCCTGCCCACAATCTGACCATTTTTAACCACCACTGCACCCACCAAAGGATTAGGGGAAGTTTTTCCCAGTGCTTTTTTTGCCAAGGTAAGGCACTCATGGATCATTTTTTGGTCGAAGTTGGTCATAACCTGCATAGTCGAAGTGAAGAAAAAACCTGTAACCCTTATGTAGCAAAACTTGTAGTGAAAATCAAAAAAAAGTTTTACAAAACTTTCCTTTATGCTCTATGATTGTTAGGTGGTCAACTTTACTATTATGCCGTAACTAATCCATGAAAGACAAGGTCAGTAATAGTAAAAGGCGAGTTTATTATGCGAAAAACTCAAAAAAATGACCTAGATTTACGCACTATTATGTATAATTTTAATTCCCTAGATCTTATTAACTAATCTAGTATAGATAATTATTGTCTTATGCAACCTTTACCCAAGAATATTGATACAATCCGTGTTTATTTGAAAGAAATTGGTCGAATTCCTCTATTAACCCAAGAGGAAGAGATTATTTATGCTAAACATATTCAAGAGCTAGTCAGCCTTGAGAAAAAGAAAGAAACCCTTGCTAAAAAAATTGAAAAAGAACCTACTTTAGAAGAATGGGCGAAGGCTGCCAAAATTTCTGAAAAAAATTTACAAATTAAGATTACCCAAGGGGAGAAAGCTAAACGTCGCATGGTGGAAGCCAATTTACGTTTGGTAGTTTCCATCGCCAAAAAATACCTCAAGCGTAATTTAGATCTGTTAGATTTGATCCAAGAAGGTACTATCGGAATGCAAAGGGGTGTAGAAAAGTTTGACCCCACCAAAGGTTATCGTTTCTCGACCTATGCTTATTGGTGGATTCGTCAGGCTATTACAAGGGCGATCGCAGAGAAAAGCAGAGCCATCCGTTTACCCTTACATATTACCGAAAAATTAAACAAAATTCGCCAAACCCAAAGAAGACTATCCGAAGAAAAAGGTCGTCCCGCCACCATCGCTGAATTAGCACAAGAACTAGAATTAAGTGCAGAGCAGGTTAGAGAATATCTTGGCAAAGCCCGTCAACCCCTCTCCCTCGATCTCAAAGTAGGGGATAATAACGACACCGAATTAGGAGAATTATTAGAAGATAAAGGACAATCTCCCGAAGACTTCACCGATTATTCTTGCCTTCAATTTGACCTCAAAAAAATGATGTCTGAATTAACCCAACAACAACAGGACGTAATTAGATTACGTTATGGGTTAGAAGATGGAAAACCCCTCACCCTTTCCAAAATTGGTGACATTCTTAGCATCTCCCGTGAAAGAGTTAGACAAATCGAAAGAGAAGCCCTCACCAAGTTGAGAAAGCGCAAAGAAGTAATCCAAGAATACATCGCCAGTTAATTAAATAATTTTTTGACCTCCAAATTGGGGGTTTTTTTGTAGCAGACGACACAAAAAAGAAAACCTTAACTTAACTTCAGAATAAGATTTTCTAGCTTAGGTAGGCAATAGAGAATAATTATTAATTATCCATTCTCAATTATTAATTAACTACCTTGCTTCTGGACGTTTAAATTGAGAAGCCGCAGGAAATTGCAACACAGGCTCATTTTCTAAAGCCATATTCATAAATTGTCGCCATACAGGCGCTGCAGTTCCCCCTCCAGTAACCCCTCGCCCTAGGGTACGATTAAAATCATCATTCCCAATCCATACCGCCACCGATAGTTGGGGTACATAGCCCACAAACCAAACATCCCGCTCTCCGCTAGTCGTACCCGTTTTACCCGCCGCTGGTCTGCCAATATTAGCCGCAGGGGCTGTGCCTCCCGGACGTAGGACATTCTGTAATATGGTGGTGAGAGATGCCGTTGACCATTCATCCAACACTAATTTAGGTTTAGGGGTATTATCAACAATAACATTGCCATTGCTATCGGTAACTTGTAAGATCATAGTGGTGTCAGATTTCCAGCCATTGTTAGCAAAAGTTGCATAGGCGCTCGCCATTTCCATCGGAGTAATACCAATGGGGCCCAAGGGAAGAGATACCACAGGCTGTAAAGGGCTTTCTACCCCTAAAGTACGGGTCAAATCGATAACTTTATCAAGACCTATTTCTTGCCCCACTACCACCGCAGGAATATTGAGAGATACCGTTAGGGCATGATTAATGCTCACATTACCGCCCCCCATGTCACCACCGTAGTTTTGGGGACGATAAATTCCTGAGCCATCTCGAAAACCATTAGAATAGTTAGCCACGCTACTACTAGGAGTATATTTACCACTGGCAAAAGCAGAATAAAATACGAAAGGTTTAAAAGCAGAACCAGGTTGACGGCGAGAGTGCAAAACTCTGTTAAATTGGCTGGTTTCGTAGTCAATACCTCCCACCACCGCTTTAACAAAATGGGTACGGGGGTCGATCGCCACTAGCGCCATTTGATCCGCCTGAACCCCTGAGCGACGCAAATTACGGTGAGCATTTCGTACAATTTCTTCCGCCCGAATTTGCATATTATAATCAAGGGTAGTCTGGACATTTAAACCCCCTTTAATCAACATATCACTACCAAAACGGTTAATAATATCTTCCCTGACCGCATCCGTAACAAAGGGAAGTCGGCTTCTTTGCCATGCTTGGGGTCTTCCTACCCCCAAAGGTTCTACCTTGGCAGCTTGGGCTTCTTCCTCCGTAATCCAGCCTAGGTCAACCATACGATTAAGCACTAACGCTTGTCTTGCCTTTGCCGTGGCATAGTTGGCAAAAGGACTAAAGGCTTCTGGGGCTTGGATAATACCTGCCATCATGGCTGATTCTGCCAAATTTAACTCTGATGCGGGTTTATTAAAATAACTCTTAGCGGCGGTTTGTACCCCATAATTATTATGACCCCAATAGATATTATTAAGGTACATATCAAGGATTTCTTCCTTACTAAAAACCTGCTCGATACGCAATGCTAAAATTGCCTCCGCCAGTTTTCTCGCATAACTCCTTTGATGGGTAAGGAACATATTTTTGGCTAACTGCATGGTTAGGGTTGAAGCACCTTCTACTACTCCACCACTCTGATAGTTAACCACGATCGCCCTTGCTACACTGGTAGGGTTAATACCCTCATGATAATAAAAATTACTATCCTCAATAGCTAATACAGCCCTTTTTAACTCAGGGGAAATCTCATTCAATTCCACCGTTTGCCGATGCTCTTCCGAGTGAAAACTAGCTAATAAAACCCCTTTCACATCATATACATAACTGGTTTGAGCAGGAACATGACTCCGTAATACCCTCACATCAGGCAAATTACGAAAACTAATGGCCAACCCTGCTAAACCCCCCGCAACCACAGAAGTAGTCAGCAAAGTTAAACTGATGAAAGTACCCCCTGCAACCTTAGTGACACCCCACACAAACTCTTTGGCTGCATTAATTTTAGGTCGTTTAGTTTTTTTTAACTTAAAAGTAGTAGAAGATGACACGGTGATATATGTATATGGTGAAAGGACAGGTTTCTAATCAAGCTGAATCAAAAGAAGCATTACAACAGTCATGGATAACTATTGGTCATAAATAACATAAAAAATAACTGCGCATGATTCTAGCACAAACACTTTATAATGTATCAAGATATGACTTGACATTTAATTACAATTATTTTAAAGCAAAATTTAGTCTAACTTAACTCATGTTTGTTCTTAACGGTTACGAATACTTCCTCGGATTTTTACTTGTCAGTAGTTTAGTGCCTATTTTAGCCCTAACTGCTTCAAAATTACTTAGACCTAGGACAGGAGGCCCTGAAAGACGCACCACCTACGAATCAGGTATGGAACCCATTGGGGGTGCTTGGATTCAATTTAATATCCGTTATTATATGTTCGCCCTTGTATTTGTAGTATTTGATGTGGAAACCGTTTTCCTCTATCCTTGGGCTGTGGCATTCAACACCTTAGGCTTACTCGCCTTCGTAGAAGCTCTTATTTTCATCTCTATTTTAGTGGTTGCCCTCGTCTATGCTTGGCGTAAGGGTGCTTTAGAATGGTCTTAGTAATGGATAATGGATAGTTGATAATGGATAATTATTTTTTCATGATCAACAACATTATCAAAGATTCGCTCAGAATAAGACTTTTTTAAATACTCTTTATGAGCATAAGAAGTTCAAGAGTACGGTTAAAATTGAGATGGAAGCAAAGACAGCTATTAAATTAAAATTATTATGAACAATTCAACTCCTGATTTAGCAACTTTGGAACAAAACGCCAAAGACAAAATCCTGAACCCCATTGCCAGAAGTCAGGTGACACAAGATTTATCGGAAAACGTTATCTTAACCACCGTGGATGACTTACATAACTGGGCGAGGTTGTCTAGCCTATGGCCCATGCTTTACGGTACGGCCTGTTGTTTTATCGAATTTGCGGCCCTTCTTGGTTCTCGCTTCGATTTTGATAGATTTGGTTTAGTACCTCGTTCTAGCCCCCGTCAGGCTGATCTACTCATTACTGCGGGTACTGTCACCATGAAGATGGCCCCTGCTTTAGTTCGTTTGTATGAAGAAATGCCTGAGCCTAAGTATGTAATTGCCATGGGCGCTTGCACCATTACTGGGGGTATGTTTAGCAGTGACTCTACTACCGCTGTGCGTGGGGTTGATAAATTAATCCCTGTGGATGTATATATTCCAGGTTGTCCTCCTCGTCCTGAAGCAATTTTTGATGCGGTTATCAAGTTGAGGAAGAAGGTGGCTAATGAGTCTATCCAAGAAAGGGGGACTTTACAAAAACAAACTAACCGTTATTATAGTACAACCCATAATCTCAAGATAGTTGATCCTATTTTGGACGGTAAGTATCTCCGCAATGATGCTTTGAAAAATCCCCCCGCAGAGTTGGCCGCCGCCATGGGTATGCCTGTAAATCCTGCCTTGGAAACCAATAAAGAAAAAGAGGAGGCTTAAGAAATAGATGAGCGAAGAAAATCAAGAAACGGTAGAAACCACTGAAAATGCAGAAATTGTTGAGGCTAGGGTAGCTTCTAAGTGGTTGGCAGAAAATGGTTTTGATCATAAGTCTTTGGAAAAAGATCATTCTGGCATTGAGTTAATTGAGGTTGAGCCTGAGTATTTATTGCCTATTTGTACGGCTTTATATGCCTATGGTTTTAATTATCTCCAGTGTCAGGGGGCTTATGATTTGGGGCCGGGGAAACAGTTGGTTAGTTTTTATCATTTAATTAAGGTTAGTGATAATGCTGATACTCCCCAAGAGGTAAGAATTAAGGTTTTCTTGAGTCGTGAAGAGCCTAAAGTTCCTTCTGTATATTGGATTTGGAAGGCTGCTGATTGGCAGGAAAGGGAGAGTTATGATATGTATGGCATCATTTATGAGGGTCATCCTAATCTTAAGCGTATTTTGATGAATGAGGATTGGGTGGGTTGGCCTTTACGTAAGGACTATATCTCTCCTGATTTTTATGAGCTTCAGGATGCTTACTAACCTATTCATTATCGATTAATTTTTGGGCGATTTCTTGTATCTTTGCAAGGGGCGATCGCCCTTTTTTCGTTTAGTTCATCAATAATATGGGGTTTTTATCGTTAATTATTAATTGTTGATTGTATTTATTATGACTTCCATTCCCACTGAAATTAGTAACCGTGTTCAACAGTTAAAGGCTAAATTACAAGAGGCTAGTTATGCTTATTATGTATTAGATAATCCTATTATGGAGGACTCTATTTATGATCAACTTTATCGGGAATTACAAACCCTAGAAGAAGATTATCCTCAGTTAATTACCATGGATAGCCCCACTCAAAGGGTGGGAGATAAATTGGATGCTCAGTTTGATTCTATTGGGCATAATATTCCTCTTTATAGTTTAGATAATGCTTTTAATTTTGAGGAGTTGAAACAGTGGGAAAATCGGTGGCAAAAACAAATTAATGATTCCGTTAATTTTGATTATATTTGTGAGTTAAAAATTGATGGCAGTGCGATCGCCCTTACCTATGAAAATGGACTCTTAACAAGGGGTTTAACAAGGGGAGACGGCATTACAGGGGAAGACATTACCCATAATTTACGTACCATTCGCTCCATTCCCTTAAGGTTAAATTTAGACAATCCACCCCCTATATTAGAAGTAAGGGGAGAAGCCCTATTGCCCCTCCATGAATTTGAAAGAATTAATCAAGAAAGAGCTAAAAATCAAGAAAATTTATTTGCTAATCCTCGCAACGCTACCGCAGGAACATTAAGACAATTAGACCCGAATATAGTTAGTAAAAGAAAATTACAATTTTTTGCTTATAATTTATATTTAAATAGTGACAATATTACTATTAAAACTCAAAAAGAAGCCTTAGATTTTTTACGACAAATTTGCTTTTTAGTCAACCCCCATCATCAAGTATGTAAATCCTTAGAACAGGTAATAAATTATTGTAATTATTGGGAAAATAATCGCCAAAATTTAGCCTACATGACCGATGGCGTAGTAATTAAAATTAACTCCCTAACCCTTCAAAATCAACTCGGTTTTACTCAAAAATTTCCCCGCTGGGCGATCGCCCTTAAATATCCTGCCGACGAAACCCCCACCGTAGTGGAGAAAATTACGGTCAACGTAGGACGCACTGGGGCAGTGACTCCCATGGCAATCATGAAACCAGTACAACTAGCCGGAACAACCGTTCAACGAGCCACTTTACATAATTACGACTTTTTGCAACAATTAGACATTAGGGTAGGAGATACCGTAGTTATTCGTAAAGCAGGGGAAATCATTCCCGAAGTAGTTCGAGTTATCCCTGAGTTGCGCCCCGAAAAAACTGAACCCTTTTCATTTCCCACCCACTGCCCCGAATGTGGCTCAGAATTAGTACGCCCAGAAAATGAAGCCGTTACCCGTTGCGTCAACAACTCCTGCCCTGCAATTTTACGGGGTAGTTTAATTCATTGGGCATCCCGTAGTGCCATGGATATTAGGGGTTTAGGAGAAAAAGTAGTTGCTTTATTAATGGAACATAAACTCATTAAATCCATCGCTGATATATATGAATTAAAAGCCTTTGAAATTGCCGAATTAGAAAGAATGGGAGAAAAATCTGCCCAAAAATTAATAGATGCCATTGAAGCGAGTAAAAAACAACCTTTTGCCAAGGTTTTATATGGTTTAGGAATCCGTTATGTAGGGGCTGTTAATGCTCAAATTTTAGCAGATAATTTTCAAGATATAGATAAATTAGCTCATACAACCATCAGCGATTTAGAAGCAGTAAATGGTATCGGCAAAGAGATCGCAAATTCCGTGGTGGAATGGTTTGAGATAGAGCAAAATAAACAATTAATTAACTCATTAAAAAGTCATAACCTTACATTTATAAACCAAAACTCTAACACTAAAAAAGAGAGTAGTAATCTAGCATTAAACGGAAAAATATTCGTAATTACAGGAACATTAAAAGAATTAACAAGAAATGAAGCAAAAGACTTAGTGCAAAAACATGGAGGAAAAGTTACAGGTTCCATAAGTAGTAAAACAGATTATTTATTAGCTGGAGAAAAAGCGGGTTCAAAGCTAACCAAGGCTCAAGAATTAGGTATAAAAATTATCTCTGAATCAGAACTATTAAAATTGATTAGTTAAATAAATATTAGCCGTTAACCTTTAATTTTTTTTCAACCACTTCCATAAAAAATGTTTATCCCCCTTAGCATTTATTTTCCTTAACTCTTGGGCAAAATAATATTTTTCCTTATCCGATAATCCGCCCCTAATAATATAAGAGCTATGCCAAAGTAAAACAGAAGTAAGAAAACCAATAGAGAAAGTAACAGCTAAAGTACCGAGGGGATTAAATTCCATTCCCGCCCGAACCGCCGACCATGTACAATGTTCTTGACAAAGGGAAAAAGTCTCTCTAAATTGCCATAAACCCCACGGCATTAGGGTTAACCATGAGATTAGCACCAGTAACCATCTTCCGTATATTCTACTGAGGTGTAACCTTTCAAGGTCAGCATCTTCAATGATAGATTCTTCTTGATTTTCTTTCATCTTATTTTGGTTAACAAATCTTGGTTAAAACTTAAACTATTCATTACCTTCTATTAACTTTTATACCCTAGCATAGGTGGTAATTCGATGTATCCTAGCAAACATTGGCTATTACAACTTATGTTAATTACTTCTCCTTCTAAACATCATTTAACCACTAAAATTCAATCTAGTGAAAGAAGATTACATTTTTACAGCAAGGGTGAAGAAATTCCTCTTTTAGCTCAGGGTGTTTGGGGTATTAGTAGCGGTTTTGTGCAACTGGTTGGAATGAATAATCAGGATGATGAAACTTGGTTGGGGTGGGCTTATCAAGGTCATTTTTTTGGTCGGTGGTTAACAACTTTAGATTCTTTTAAGGCAAGGGCTTTGTCTGATGTTTATTTACAGTGGTACAGTTTACGGGAAATTGAACAATCCCCATCCATTGCTCAGAATGTTTTAGCTCAAACGGTAGTTAGGGTTCAGCAAAATGAGCGATTATTGGCGATCGCAGGGTTAAAAAGAGTGGAAGAAAAGCTGATGGCATTATTGCGTTTGTTGGCTGAATGTATTGGGGAAGAAATAAATAACGATTATTTACGCATTACCGTACGCTTTACCCATCAACACCTAGCCAGTGCCATTGGCACCACAAGGGTTACAGTCACTCGTATTTTGGGAGATTTACAAAAGGATGGTTTAATTTCCTTTGATAAACAACGGCATATCCTCGTCAAAAAATAGTTCCATGGGGTTCGACAATTTTAGGTGTGGTTAGGTTTTCTGAAATTCTGTAACTAAAGATTTTTACTCACCGAAGGGGATTGGGTTTGACTATAAACAAGGTTAAAAAAGTTTTTGATGGTGGGAATCTCTAACCTATCCCTTGTCGTCACTAAAACCACGTCTCTGGTGAGGGGTAGCCCTGAATCAAGGGCGATGGAGACCACCTCTAGGGTAGGATCTAATACAGCCTCTTGGAGAGCAGATTGGGGCAGTAAAGCGATTAAATTACCCTGACGAATTACCCCCCGAAAAGCATCAAGGGTGTTTAATTCCATGGCAACACTTAATTCAAAGCCGTGACTGGCAAATAAATCTTGGACAATGCGCTGCATTCCGTAGCCGTCTTTAAAAATAACTTGGGGAAAACCGACTAAATCTTTAATGGTTAGGGTTTTATAAGAAGCTAGGGGATGATCTTTTGCGACCAATACCTGTATCACTTCTTCGTATAATGGACGTACAAACATTTCCCCCGTGGCTGTCAAATATTTATTATTCATCACCACCGCAACATCTACGAGTCCATCCCGTAAAACTTTTAAGGCGCGATCGCTCCCTAAAGCTGTTACCCTTAATTGTACTTGGGGAAAACTACGACAAAATTGCTGTAGGATAGGGGGCAAAAAATAAGCACACACCGAATGAATAGCCGCCACGCACAACTCAGGTTGCTCCCCCTGTAAAAGTTCCTTCATTTTTTCCTCAACCTTTTCCCACTCCTGACAAATGCGCCTAGCATGGGGCAACAATCGCTCTCCCCCCACCGTTAACTTTGCCTGGGCGTGACGATGAAATAAAGAAGTACCCAAATGAGCTTCTAAGGCCTGAACTTGACGGCTTACCGTGGACTGGGTAACACCACATTTTTTGGCCGCTTGTCCAAAACTACCCGTATCACTAACCGCTAAAAACGCCTTAATTTGCTCAATTCTCATTAATTTATCAATCCTCTACCTCTGGTATTACATCCATTAATACCCTACGATTAGATAACCTTTCCAATCTGTAACAATCCATACTATATTGTTCAAATATTCCTTGCCCAGCAGAAAGGCAAAACTCACAACCACAAATAAAAGGTGATAATTAGATTAGGACTACTTTTAATCAAAGATGATGTATTGAAATCTTAGTGATTTTACTATAGCATTACCTAGGAGTAATTTTTTCTCTTGTTTTAATGGTTTACGGTTGTTTAAAAAAACTTTATTTTTTTTATAAAAAAATCATCAATAAAACTTAATATCTAACTTTTAGAATTTATATCATGGCACAGCGTTATGTAAGGGTGAAAACCGAAAAAGGACAAACATATTACGGGAAACTACAACTTGACCGTAGTGTGCTGGTTTTAGATGCTCCCCCATGGCTAGATGGCGGCGAAACGGATCTAATTTTGGGGGTTGATGAATATCTCTTACTTGCACCCTGTGCTCCTTCTAAAATTGTTGCGGTGGGTAAAAATTATGCTTCCCATGCAGCGGAGATGGGTTCGGATGTGCCGAAAGAGCCTTTAATTTTCTTAAAGCCCCCCTCTGCCATTATTGCCCATGAGCAAGTTATTTATTATCCTAAACAGTCCCAAAGGGTAGATTTTGAAGGGGAATTGGCAATTATAATAGGCGATCGCACGAAAGACTGTACCCTAGAAGAAGCTAAAACAAAAATATGGGGTTATACTATCGCCAACGACGTTACCGCCAGAGATTTACAGAAAAAAGACGGACAATGGACAAGAGCGAAAGGATTTGATACATTTTGCCCCCTCGGCCCTTGGATTGTAAGGGAATTAACATCAGGAGCAAAACTAGAAACCATTGTTAACGAAGAAGAAAAACCAAAGCAGTCTGCACTACTAGAAGACATGGTATTTTCTCCCGCCGAAATTGTAGCCTATGTCTCCCAAATCATGACCCTTTTACCGGGGGATGTTATCTTAACAGGCACCCCAGAGGGCATCGCCCCCATGCAGATAGGGGACACCGTTAGTGTAGAAATTGAAAGCATTGGAGTATTAACCAACACCATTGAGGCTACCCCAGACTAAAAAGGTACTTGGGAATAAGCCGCCTCAGAAATACCGGGTAACTCGGCATATTTACCCGTAGCAGATTGATAGATACTATAGGCACAAGAGGCTAAAGTACCCAAGAAAATAACATTATAGAGGGTTTCCATAAATAGCCCTCCAATACCCCCTCCCAAAATACTAACAATCAGATTAACTAAAATTAATAAAATATCAATTAAAATTGCCTGCATGGCATTGTATCGAAGGAAGTGGCTAAAATTAGAATTTCTAATGACAAAAGAAAATAGGACAATAAAAATAATAAAACGAGCAAAAGGGATGATGCGATAAAGATAAATGAGAGGGATTAAGGGAATAGTTATTAATTGTAAAAGAGGAAATTGTCTGAATAAAAATATTCCAAATTCTAAAACATAGTAAAGGGGTATTAAATATACCAAAGAAGAAAATAGTCTATCTTTCCAATCATTTGAGCCTAGGCGAGTCATAAAGTTAATAGTTTATTTTTTGATTTCACTTATTCGATATTAACAAGATGAAAGCCCATCTGACACTGGTACACTATGGGTTGATTTTGCCCTAACTTGCCCAAACACTGCCCACAGCCCAACTTACCCTTTTGCCAACGGGGAGTACCCCCATGATTTGCCATGAGACAACCATTACATATTTTTTCAGTAGATAATAATTGTTCATTTTGGAGAATTACTAACATTGCCTAGCCCTCCTTGATGCTTAAATCCCATAATTCCATTTTACTCTTTTGCCCAGAAAAACTGTATTAACGGATGCTTAACTTAACAATTAATTATAAACTAGGAATTAAAACCCCTTGTTAAGTAGTAGATAACCATGGGTTGTATTTGTCAATCAACTAAATTATGTTACTTTTAAAGGATGATATTAACCGTGAAAATTATCACGACTTTTTCTAAGATTTTCTATGTCGAATGTTAACGATTTTGTTTCTAGTATTATTCCCATTGCACCAGAAAATTTCAAATCTGGTTTTATAGCCATTATTGGGCGCCCAAATGTGGGTAAATCCACTCTGATGAATCAACTAATCGGGCAAAAAGTTGCCATTACCTCCCCCGTTGCCCAGACTACTCGGAATCGCTTACGGGGAATTTTAACCACCGATGAGGCTCAAATTATTTTTGTGGATACCCCCGGTATTCATAAGCCCCACCATGAATTGGGCCGAGTTTTGGTACAAAATGCTACCTCAGCTATTAAAAATGTTGATGTAGTTTTATTTGTGGTGGATTGTGCTCAAAAGGCAGGAGGAGGCGATCGCTTCATAGCCGAATTGTTACATAATAATTCTACCCCTGTAATTTTGGGTTTAAATAAGGCTGATTTACAAAAGGGTGATACGGAAGAAATTGACGCTAGTTATGAAGAAATTTGTCAGGAAAATTGGCAACAGGTTAAATTTTCGGCTACCGATGGTACTGGATTAGAAAATTTACAAGAAAAGTTAATTGGTAATCTTGATAATGGTCCTTATTATTATCCCCCAGACCTAGTGACGGATCAACCCGAGCGGTTTATTATGGGAGAGTTAATTCGGGAACAAATTTTGTTATTAACAAGGGAAGAAATTCCCCATTCTGTGGCAGTTACCATTGAAAAAATGGTAGAAACTCCTAAAATAACTAAAATATATGCTGCTATTAGTGTCGAGAGAAACTCCCAAAAAGGTATCATAATTGGGGATAAAGGTAGTATGTTAAAGGAAATTGGTTCTGCTTCTCGTCAGCAAATGCAAAAAATATTAAGTGGAAAAGTATATTTAGAGTTATTTGTTAAGGTTGAGCCAAAATGGAGACAATCACGGTTAAGATTAGCTGAATTTGGTTATCAAGTTGATAAAAACTAATGGATAATTGATAATTTATCTTAATAACTTTGTTTTGTAATATTGTTCAAATCTGTATCGAATAAAGTTTTATATTTTCTTAGTAATTATTATTAATATTTTATTTATTTTATAATGTTAAATCTTATTACACATCCTAGTCCCAATGCTGTTTTTTTATTAGCTTTATTGCACTGTTTTATAGGTTTATTAGCAGGTATTGTCGCCGATACAAAAGGTTATTCCTTCGCCCTTTGGTTGCTCATCGGTGCGATCGCAGGTACCTTTGGACTAATAGCCTCCCTACGACTCAAACCCTTAAGCAAATTAAACTAGATAACTCTAAACTCCCTCGATTCCAGCATCCGAAAAGGAATATTCCCCATGGCATTTTGAAACTCAACATCAATCAACGCCAAATCCTGAGTAGGAATAGCCTTCCATAACTCCCTAGAAGCCCAACGAATCACAAATATAATTTCATCCTCATTTTCAGCCCTTGCCCAAACCTGCTTATCAACAAATCCCTCATACTTTTTAAGAGCATCAGTCCAAACTAATTTATCCTGCTCCAAAAAAAAGTCATGATACTCAGAATAAACCTCAAACTTTAACCATTCAATAACCATCCCTTAAGTCCTAACAATAAATAATGTTGAGAGTTTTAATAATACGTTGAAAACACCTATATAATTATAAGATTGACTAAAATTTATTGATCCAAATTATGCCTGATTTTTTACCCATCGCCTATTTTGAAGGTAACTTCGTACCCTTTAAAGAAGCTAATATTTCCATTGCTACCCACGCCCTACACTACGGCACAGGTGCTTTCGGTGGTTTAAGAGGTACTATCAACCCTCAAAATCCCAAACAAGTGCTATTATTTCGCTTAGATCGTCACTGCAAAAGATTAAGCAATAGTGCCAAATATCTTCACTATGATTTACCTGCTACCAAAATTTACGATGTAATCCAAGATTTTGTCAGTAAAAATGCTCCTGCTAATCCCTTCTATATTCGTCCTTTCGTTTATACCTCAGATTTAGGAGTAGCCCCTAGATTACACAACATCGAAAAAAACTTTTTTGTTTACGGTTTAGAAATGGGTGATTATTTATCCCCCGATGGTATTAGTTGCCGTATTAGCTCTTGGTATCGTCAGGAAGACCGCAGTTTACCCCTAAGAGGAAAAATCAGTGGCGCATACATCACCTCGGCTTTAGCGAAGACTGAAGCGGTGGATTCTGGCTTTGATGAGGCAATTTTAATGAACTCCCAAGGCAAGGTGTGCGAAGCTACGGGGATGAATATTTTCATGGTTAGAAATGGTAAATTGATTACCCCTAGTTTTGATCAAGATATTCTTGAGGGTATCACTAGGGATAGTGTAATAACTATTGCTGAAAATTTGGGTATTGAAATCCAACAAAGGGAAATTGATAAAACAGAATTGTTCATTGCCGATGAGTTATTTTTATGTGGCACAGCGGCGAAAGTTACCCCAGTTAAAAGGGTAGAAAATTATCATTTACCCAAGGAAAGACCTATTACAAGTAAAATTAAGGAAACTTTAACGGCTATTACGGAAAATAGAGATCCTAATTATCAAGATTGGATTACGGTTATTGATCTTTAAAGAATTAGTTATTAGTAATTATTGTATTGTAGATTTTTATATGTAATATTCAAAAACCCCACTGGTTATAGTTGGTGGGGTTCGGAACAAAAAAATAAACAATCAGTTCAAGTTCATTTTTTTTATTAGAAGTAATGGAATTTTTTATTAGCACTTTTACAATTTTTACTACTTTGATGTCATCGGGGGGGTTTATTATTGATAGTGCTTTTACCAATGCTATCAAACAAAATTCTGAATCCGTGGAGGAAATCGAGGTAAGGGTGGAAAATGTTCCTACCCACAATATTACTAAGGGTAAAGTTGATCGGATTAGGTTGGCAACACGGGGTTGGGAATTAAGGGAAAATTTTCGCTTAGATGTGTTTGAGTTAGAGACTGACCCTCTTCAGTTTGATTTTGGTCGTATTCGGGAAATTAATGCCCAAACTTGGCGTGAAATTGTCCAGAGTGATATTAATCTGGGTATTCGTACCGTTTTGACAGAAGAAGATCTTAACGCCATGGTGCGATCGCCCAGAGCCTTAGATATAATATCCTCATCCATCCCCCCCTCATCCCCCGAAGGATTTGAATTAGAAGACGTTAGCATCAATATCCTTCCCAATCAAAGGGTAAGACTAAACACCGTAGCAAGATCTCAAACCCCCGGAGTAAGAGTAGATTTTAGTATAGAATTTGGTATAGAACTAATCGACGGTCAACGGTTAAGAATTGTTGAACCCACGGGAACATTAAACGAGCGCCCCATATCACAACAACTATTACAAGGTTTTACCCAAAATATTAATATGCGCTTAGATCTCAATGCCCTTCAACGTTTTGGGGTGGTTGCCCGACTACTGCAATTAGATATAGAAGATGAAAATATAGAAATAAGTGCATTGATTCATGTTCCAAATCGTTAAAATTAGCTCAACAATATAATTATTTAATACTTATTTTTTATTATCATGGCAGACAAAAATTCTAACCCCTTTTCCTCCCTGAGAAATACAATTATCACTGGTAGCGTCGTTTTAGTCCTAGGCACCGTGGGAGCATTTATCGCCTATAATTCCATAAACAGACAAACGGGTCAAGTTCCTGAAAATCCCAACATTATTGAGCCAGTAGAACCCATTGAACCCAATCAACCAGCCCAAACCGAAGGGCAAAGGGTAAACCTTTATTGGTTAAACGAAAATTTAGAGATCACCCCCCGCACCACCGACTTACCAAAAGCCACCACCCAACAAGAAGTATTAACCAATGCTTTTAATATGCTGTTGCAAGGGTCAGACACCGATGATTTTAGCGCCATTCCCGATGAAACTAGATTATTAGACCTAGAAGTAAAAGAGGATGGAGTTCATGTGGACTTATCCTTTGAATTTACCACTGGGGGCGGTAGTGCTTCCATGGTTGGGCGTTTGGGGCAGGTAATTTTTACCGCCAGTAGTTTAGAGCCTAGCACCCCTGTATGGCTGAGTGTTGACGGTGAACCCTTAGAACTTTTGGGCGGTGAAGGTTTAGAAGTAGAACAACCCATGACTAGGGACTTATATCAAGAGCAGTATCAATTTTAAACTAAGATTTACTGAAAAATGGAGTCAATATGAATTATTTTGCCATGCTCTTTTTTATCAGATAACCTAAATAAAAACTGGTCAGAGCAGTGATGGTAATATCCCAAAACTGAGGTAACATCAAAGAGTATCTCTGGGCGATCGCCCCTAGCACAATAAAAATCCCCAGAAATACCGCATACCGATCTCTTTCCTTCATAATCTTAAAATCTAAAAGTAGGGTGGGCAATGCCCACCAAATAATTATCACCAGACAAAACTATCCCTTAGAAGCCAAAACAGCCTCCGCCGCCTGTCTTCCCGAAATCGTAGCCCCCTCCATACTATCAATATAATCTTGCTGAGTATAGCTACCCGCCAAGAAGAAATTATCAATGGGAGTCTTTTGAGCAGGGCGAAAAACATCCATCCCCGGTGCTTCACGGTACAGGGACTGAGCCAACTTCACCACACTATACCAAGTCATATTTAACTCCTTAGAAGAAGGGAATAACTTATGAACCTGATCCAAAACATGGTGAGCAATCTTTTCATTACTTTCCTTAATAAAGGGATCTCCAGGGGTTAACACCAACTGTAACAAAGAACCCTCACCCTCCCGATAATAGTCCGCAGGGCTAGACAAAGCCAAATCAGAAAAACAAGAGAAATCAGCATCCGCCGTATAAAGCAAATTATCAATGCCCTCAGCCCTCTCTAATTGGGCTCGTTTTTGAGGATCATTTAACTCCGTTACCCAACCATCAAAACGTAACTGCACCGTAGCCACAGGCACAGCATCAAGTTTATAGATATTGTCAAACTCAGACCACTTGCGCCATCCTTCAGGCAACAACCGTTGAATCCCGGGTACATCACAAGCACACACATATCTATCCGCCGTTACCAACTCTTCATTTTCCCCATCCGCAATCAATAAGCCCGTCACTTGAGCCTTACCATTTTCCTCATACTGAATTTCCCTTACCCGTCGGCGAGTATGAATCTTAACCCCTTTTTCTTCTAAGTAACTAACAATGGGGCCATGTAAATATTTATGGGGAGAACCTTCCAACATTCTTAATACAGAAGCCTCGGTTTTAGCCGCAAAAAATTGGAAAATAGTTAACATACAACGGGCCGAAATATTTTCCGTATCGATAAAGCCCAAAGCATAGGCAATGGGATTCCACATTTTATCCAAACTACCCTGATTACCCCCATGGCTCCTAAACCAATCGGCAAAACTAACTTTATCTAACTTGCGAATGTCTCGCATAGCCCCCTCAAAATCCACCAAACCCCTGACGATGGGGCTAGTGCCAAGGGCTAAAGAATTGGCTACCTTGTCCACCGCTGAAAGTTGGGAAGTAGTAAAAAATGCTTTTAAACCATTAAAAGGAGCCCCTGTGATAAAGCGAAAATCAAGCTCTCCTACCCTACCACCTTCGTTAATAAAGGTGTGAGTGTGTTGTTTTAAACGTAAATTATCGATCGCCCCTACCTTTTTCATAAGAGCAAAAAGATTGTAATAACAGCCAAAAAAGACGTGTAACCCCATCTCGATGTGATTACCATCCTTGTCAACCCAACTACCAACCTTCCCCCCCACAAAAGGACGAGATTCAAAAATTTCTACCTCACAACCAGCATCAACTAAATCAATGGCTGTGGCTAATCCTGCTAATCCAGCTCCGACGATGGCAACTCGCATTATTTTTTATCATACTCTTAACTTTTCTTTACATATTATAAACCTTAACTAGGGTGCGCTGGCAAAATCAGCTTGAAGAACAGTTAATAGTTAACATTATCCACAGAGCAAATCTACAAAGTTTGATCATTTAATTAATCACAAGTATTTTCTTAAGATTTTAGCGTAGTCAAATCTAGGTATAAATTACTGTATACCATAGAATAAAAATCATCAAAAAAAGTTGTTTATTCTATATGTATATGTATTAATATTATCACATAGAACAAAATGGTTATAAACATATATCTCTAAATGTTAAAACCCACTTAAAAATTTCCCTATATTCTTAGAAGAGGATTTTTTTATTTATGAAAACTCTCGTTTTAATCACAGTATAGATCATCAATAACATTTGGAATATATTGTGCTCCTAGTCAAAGTTCTAATTCAATTTATGTTATAAAACACAAAAAACGATGCCAGAAAATACCCAAAACCAGACATTTGCAGGTAATTCAGTATTCAGATTGTACGATTCGACCACTGACTCTCCTATTTTACTGTTAGATCAAATTATTTCTAATACTAATGGAATTGAAATCGATTTAGATAGTATCAACTTTATTGGAGAAGATCGATCAACATCATTTTTTGAAACTGTTAATTTTGGACAAAGCATTAGTTTAAATCAACCCGGTATTTTGTTGACTTCTGGGGATGGAGCACCACCTCTGGAAAATACAGAGATTAATTACACCATATCTTGGGATTCACCAGGAGATGCTCAACTAACACAAATAGCTCAAAATGCTTTTGGCGGTGCAGGGACAACCAACGATGCTGCTATTCTAGAGTTTGCGTTCACTAGAACAAACCCCAACGTAAATTCCATTTCATTTGATGTACTATTTGGTTCAGAAGAATATCCAGAGTTTATTAATTCTCAATTTGTAGATATAGCTGCTATCACACTAAACGGGACTAATTTCGCCCGAATAGAAGGAGATCCCAATAAACCTCTGAGTATTATTGGCACCACAGTGGAAGATGGAAGATTTGTGGACAACCTAAACAATATTCTTCCCATTGAATATAACGGTATAACAAGAAGATTATCCATACCCATTCCTCTGGAAACGGGACGTGATGACTATTTTGTAAGAATTGGAATCGCTGATACTGGAGATACCGCTCTTGATTCAGGTTTGTTTGTTTCTAATTTCCGTACGAGTACCAGCAGTTTTGGAGAAATTCCACTGACAGTAATAGAGGCTCCAACGCTTCCTATTAAAGTAAACCATAAGTTCCTAGAACTATTAGCAAAAGACTTAGTTTATCAAGACTGGGGCAACAACAAAGTCGAACTGCAACAAAAACTAAATCAGGGTAGTGTAATCAGTGGTATTGAGTATTACTTAGACCCCCAAGCAGGAAATGGTGGAATTTGGGGGGATGATTCTAAAGGTTTTTATGCTATTGGTTTAATCTCTGATGATCCCAATGCTCCTCCCATTTTAGCAATCAGAGGCAGTGATGATGCTTTTGATTGGCTTCAAAATACAGATATAAGAGGTGTTGGATTCGAGCAATTCCATGAGTTTCGTAGCGATATAGTATCGTGGTTAGAATCATTAGATCAACCTGCGTACATTACAGGTCATAGCTTGGGCGGTGCCTTATCTCAGTGGTTTGGCTCTTACATTACCGATACTACAGATTTATCTTTAGGAGAAATTGTAACTTTCAATTCACCCGGCATATCACCCATCGTTAACTTTGAGGGTAATACTTTTGGAAGCAATCTGTTCGATGATAGACAAGTTCTGGGTGTTACCCATTACACTACCTCTGCGGATGCGGTTAGTCTTGCGGGGAGAAATTATTTAAATGGTGCTTTTAAACAACTTCAATATGTCGGGATGCCTCCCTCTGTAAATTTTCAAACCTTCATTGAGGATGTAATATCGAAAGTAGTTTTAGAGAAACATTTAAATCCCATCTTAGATCCAACATTAGTGGACTCTCTCGGTGGTACCGTGACTCCACAACCTTTCTCTTTTCTAAACTCTCCTGTCTTCAACTATGGTCTTGATTCAGATTTTTTACAGTTGCGAGGGGGACTATCTCTTTTTGGTGGTTTATTGCAAACTGTACAATTTGGAACATTTGTTACACCCTTTATCGGAGTTCCTGTCGCCCTCTTCGGAGAAATTTTGAGAGGAGCATCAGTTGCATTAGGATCAAGATTAACTACGGAAACATTTCGCACAGAGCTAGGATTGGGTATAGAAATTTTGTCTGATCTTCTCGATGCACTCGAACCTATTCCACAGGCCATATCGGATATACTTAACTCTGCATATACAGCCATTGTTAATGGGGGAACTGCCGCATTGGAGGCCGTTACTAATTTTAGCGTTGAAACATGGGAAGCTATCAGCTCTTGGGGTGTTGATGCGTGGAATACAGCAGGTACATGGACTAATAATACTTGGAATGCTAGTAAAGATTTTACCATAGATACTTGGAATAGCATAACAAATATATTTACCAATGTAACAGATAATGTTACCAGCTTTATCATTGATAACAGTCAAAATATTTTTGAAGCTCTTTCTTTTACCCTTAGTCCTATTCTCCCAGTTTCTGCAGTATTCTCATTAAGTGAAACAGGGAATGAAGTCGCATTCGCCCTTAGTGATACAGGGGAACTAGGGATGGATACTATCAGCAGT
Source organism: Cyanobacterium sp. (assembly GCF_054166785.1). Lineage (NCBI taxonomy): Bacteria > Bacillati > Cyanobacteriota > Cyanophyceae > Chroococcales > Geminocystaceae > Cyanobacterium > Cyanobacterium sp. The sequence goes on along the minus strand of NZ_JBSZCP010000031.1, from coordinate 3,121 downwards.
CAAACCATCGAAGTAAGCATAAATATTTCATCCCCCAGCGAAGATATAATATTACTAGAGTATAGTACGGCTGACGGCTCGGCTGTTGAAGGTATAGACTATGTCGCCAGTGGTGGAATACTGACTTTTCAACCCGGAGAAACCGAAAAATTTATTCCTGTTGAAATATTGGGATTGGATACATGGTCTGAAGGGAAAACATTTAATATTGTATTAGAGAATGCCGAAAATGTTCTTCTCTTTAGTGAACAAATTACCGTCACGGTAAATCCCAACAATGCACCCGTTTTACTCAATCCTATAGAATCTCAAGATAGTCCCATTAATGAATTTTTTGACTTTCAAATTCCTGACAATACTTTCTTTGACGAGGATCTAACACTAGGTGATAGCTTAACCTACACGGCAACTTTAGTTGATGGAAGTTCTCTTCCTTCTTGGTTAACATTCGATCCTGTCAATTTAATTTTTAGTGGCTCTCCAGAGAATCTTGATATAGATAATATAACAGTTGTCGTAACAGCCATAGACGAAGCTCAAGAGTCGGTCAGTGCTGAGTTTGTTCTTAACGTAATTGTTCCTGAAAACAGTATTATTCAGGCAGCAGGACCTAATACGGGTACTTTATTTGAAGATAATGAGGGAAATAATGCCTTTGAAGGTAGCACAGCTGCTGACGTTTATAACTTAACCCTCGGAAGTGCTAATGTGATTTTAGGAACACCAGAGCAGTTACATCAAGACATCATAATTAACTTTGAATCTAATGATGTGATTTTAGTTAAGAATGCTCAATTTACCCAGGAAGATTTGACGGTTACTTTTGGTTCTGCTACTTTATCCATTGATACTAATGGCGACGGGCAATCTGATACAACCATAACTCTTGACGGGGAATATTCTGATAGCTTTGTGGTTAATCAACTACAAGAAGATACGATGATTGTATATACGGGGGAAGGTGATTCTATGATTCCGCCGAGTGAGCAAATTCTTACCCTCAATGAAGATAACATACAAATATTGTATCTTGCTCTCACTGGAAGACCTGCAGATTCTGATGGTCAAGAGTTTTGGAGAAGTGCTGTTGCCGAAAATAACATTAGCTATTCTCCTTCTAGTGAAGACAGTTTGATGAATTTCTCGGAAGAAAAAAGAACTGCTTATCAAGATATAATCAATGATTTTGCTTCATCTGATGAAACCATCAGACTATTTGGAGAGAATGACAACTTATCTCTCATTAACTTGATTTACAATAATGTTTTTAACCGCTCTGCAGAAGAGGAAGGATTAAATTATTGGAATGAGATCCTAGAGTCAGAAGATGTTAACTTTGCCAATTTAGCTCTTGAGATTACCCTCGGAGCAGTAGGTTCTGATGTAACGATTCTCAGCAATAAAATTGTGAGTGCGGAACTATTTACAGAAAGGTTAGACTCTCTTGGTGTTAGCTCAGGATATGTTGGAGAAGATGCTGAAAAAGTAGGTTTTGACTTTTTATCGTCTGTAGGTAATGCTTCTGCTACCCGAGTTCAAGTTGATGATGTGATTTTTGCTCCTCTAACGATTAGCTAGGGCTGATGATCATTGTATCAATTATACTAAATTAGTTTTTTGATACTAGCAAGGGGTATAGACCCCTTGCTAAAAAAAAGGATTCGGGGTGCTAACTTCTCTAGTTTCTCATTGATAAATATTAATTTACAAATAGCGATGAATAAAATCACGTCTAAAAAAAATAAAGTAAATAATAGCTTGATTAAAGATATAGATCAGTTAATGTTGGAATATGTTAACCGAGCAAGACTTAATCCCAGTCAGGAAGCTAACCGCCTCCTTGATGGTAATTTGAATCAAGGATTAGAGCAAAATTTGATTAATACGCATGGGAAACAACCCTTAGCTTTTAATCTTGATCTAACACAATCTGCAAGGGATCATAGTCAATGGATGTTAGAAAATAATATATTCAGTCATACAGGTATTAATAATACTAGTTCCCGAGAAAGAATGGTCACAGCCGGATATGAATTTAATGTATCTGGATCGAGTGGGGAAAATCTTTCATGGAGAGGTTCAACAGGAGAAATAAAATTAGAAGATTGGGTAGTTAGAAACTATGAAGGATTATTTATTAGTCCAGGGCATCGTATCAATATTCTAAACGAAAATTTTCAAGAAATAGGTATTAGTTCTTTAGTGGGAACTTTTACCCAAGATAATGTGGACTATAATGCTCTGATGACTACCCAAAATTTTGCGTTTTCAGGGAATGAAGGAGCATTTTTAACAGGGGTAATCTATGACGATTCCATCGTGCAAGATAATTTTTATACCATTGGGGAAGGGATTGCTGATGTCACAATTCGAGCAAAAAATGTAGCCACAGGAAAAATTTTTGAAACAGAAAATTGGTCAACGGGAGGCTATAGCTTATATCTACCATCGGGGGAATATAAAGTTAGTTTTATAGGTGACTTAACCAATGATTCTGAAATTGACACTGTTAACCGAAGTATTTTGATTGATTCACAGAATATCAAACTAGATATTTTACCCACGGATGTTATTCCCGTAGCGATTAATATTCCCGCTACAGAACAACTTTTAACTTTTAGTAAGGATAATCTACAAATTCTTTATATCCCTTTGACAGGAAGGCCCGGTGATTCTCAAGGACTAGAGTTTTGGAAAAATGCGGTTGATGGACACAATATTAATTATTCCCCTTCGACGGGTGATACTTTGATGAATTTCCCAAAAGAGCAAAGAATTGGTTATGAAACTATTATCAATGATTTTGCATCCTCTTCGGAAACCATAGGATTATTTTTTGCTGAAAATGATAATTTATTCGCCATTAATTTAGTTTATGAGAATGCTTTTAACCGCTCTGCGGAGGAAGAAGGGTTAAACTACTGGGGTAATGCCTTAGAAGTGGGAGATGTCACCTTCGCCAATCTCGCCCTTGAGATAACCTTGGGTGCGAGAGGCTCTGATGTTACTATATTAAAAAATAAAGTTGCCAGTGCCGAGTTATTTACACAGCAGTTAAACTCTCTTGGCATGGATTCAAGATATGTAGGAGAAGAGGCAGAAAAAATAGGTTTTGACTTTT
>NZ_JBSZCP010000030.1:0-6216 GCF_054166785.1 Cyanobacterium sp. | reverse complement strand
TCGGGATATATCAGAAGCAGTAGTTTCTGAGCCTACCAACCCTCTGCAACTTGTGTTGTTTGAGTGGATGAACGGTCAAGTAATTGGCTGTTAGAATCCCTATCTTCAGCCGTTAGGCAAAGTTAGGGTACTTCAATAGTTCTGGACTAATTCCGTGAGGGTTTGTTGGAGAATATCAGCACCTTGATCAATTTCTTCACTAGAAATAATTAGGGGAGGTACAAAACGAACTACCTTAGGCCCGGCAGGAGCTAATAATAATCCTTTTTCCATGGCTTTTTTGACCACTTCAATGGAAGTTAAATCAGCATCTGCTTTAATTTCAATACCATTAATTAAACCCCAACCCCTCACCTCTTCAAATATTTGAGGATAGGCCGTTGCGATCGCCCTTAAGCGGGTTCTAAGTTGTTCTCCACGGGCCTGAACGTTTTGCAAAAGACCTTCACTCTCAATGGTTTCTAGCACCTTGAGTCCTGCGGCACAAGCAAAGGGATTACCCCCAAAGGTACTAGCATGATTTCCAGGTTCAAAAACATCACAACTGGCTTTACACATCATCGCCCCGATGGGAATGCCCCCAGCTAAACCCTTGGCACTGGTGAAAATATCAGGTTCAACCCCGAGGTTTTCATACCCCCACATTTTACCCGTACGTCCAACCCCCACTTGCACTTCATCAAATACAAGAAGAATGCCCGTATCATCACAAATTTTTCTGAGTCGGAGGAAATAATCCAAATCCCCTGGCCGTACACCCCCTTCCCCTTGTAAAGGTTCTATCATAATAGCAGCTACACGGCGATCGCCCTCATCAATATCCGTAATAGCTTCTTCAATGGCACGAATATCATTGTAAGGTACATAGTCAAATCCGGGGACTAAAGGCTGGAAATGCTTTTGATACTTGGGTTGTCCCGTGGCGGTAACAGTAGCTAAAGTGCGTCCATGGAAGCTAGATTTTGCCGTTAAAATTACTGGCTCTTCTAAAAACTCTAATACCGTATGGGCATACTTCCTCACTAATTTTATCGCTGCCTCATTTGCCTCCGCCCCAGAATTGCAAAAGAAAACCTTATCGGCACAGGAATTTTCCACAATCTTTTTTGCCAATGCACCCTGTTCAGGAATATAGTAAAGATTAGAAACATGGTGTAATTTTTTGATCTGTTCACTCACCGCCTCAATGAGGGCAGGATGTCCATGGCCAAGGGTACAAGTAGCAATGCCTGCCACAAAATCAAGATATTCTTTTCCTTCCGTATCCCATAACTTACAGCCTTCTCCTTTTTCTATGGTGACGGGAAAACGCCCGTAGGTATTCATTACATACTTATTAAAGGTATCTCTTTCCGTTGCATCAATGTTAGATGGTAAAGTTGCTGTGCTCACAAATTAAACTCCTTAAATTTTATTAAAGACTTTTCTACTGTTCAAATATTAATAATTAACTTTTATTGTGTCACATTAACTTTTGTTCGAGTACCAATGGTAAAGAATTGAAGACAATTTCAAGGCGGTAAACTTTATTTATTGTTTCCATGTTGTATCACCAACACCGCACAGGGTGCATTATGGACAACATAGTTACTCACACTACCCAGTAAAGCCTCCCCTAAACCTTTTAATCCTCGGCGTCCCGTAACGATTAAATCAGCCCCCCAGTCTTGTGCTAATTCGCAAATTTCCACGGCAATACTACCCGTTAGACAAATAAATTCACATTTAACATCTGCTTTGTAGGCTTCAGCTTGTAGAGACTCTAACCATTCACTTACTTTTTTCTTACTATTTTCTAACATTTCCTGTTCCATATCCCACACTTCTGAGGTGTACATTCCACTACCAACCACGGAGGGCATTAATAAATCAGTATTATGGGATAAATTTTCGTGGAGGCAATGACACAGCATCAATTCACTGTGATTATTTTTAGCTATTTCGAGGGCTTGTTGATAGACTTCTTTGTTATTTTCTGGATAGTCTAAACTTACAATAATTTTATGGAAGCCTAGGGATAAACTATTGTTTTTTTTATTTTCACTTTCTAATTTGTTATCCATGGTTTTATACCTATTTTAAATGTTCCCCTAAGTATATTTTGCCATCATTACTTATTTTTCAGCGGTTTATGATAAAAAAATTAACTTTGTTCTTACGTGTGATGGTTTAAGATAATTTTTGCTAAGTATTTTTTTCTTCATTTTTATTAATGGAAAATGTATAATTAGTGATTAAAACTTTACTGTGACGCTAACCCATTGGGACTAATTAGGTTAATCAAAAAGACGATGGATAAGGGTTTTAGCTTTTTTGAGGCTTTTTTTATGATCAATCTGTTCCAAATAATTCATGACTATTTTATATGTTAATAAAAGAAACTATAAATAAACTTAAATCTTTAACAGAATTAGATATTCAAAATAATTGGAGCTATTCAGACGAAGACTTATCACAACCTCCCCTATATGTTAATAAAAATTGGCAAAGGGCGATCGCCAATGAGAAAAAATACTTAGTATGGGAAAAAGGCCATAAAATCCGCTGGTTTGCGCAAAAAATCACAATTCCTGATCATTTAAATAATTACCCTCTAAATAACCTTTCCTTAAGAATTGGACTTACATGGTGGGCAGAATTTGCTCAGATATATATTAACGAACAATTAGTATGTGAAGGAGATTTATTTGACTCCTCTAGTCGAGTATTAGTTACGAATAATACCCAGCCAAATCAAGAGTTTATTATCAGTTTAAAATTAATCAGTCCAAACCACGACATAGGCGGTTTAATGGCTTCCCGATGTCTTTATGAGAGTGATTATAAAAAAATAGATCCTAGTTTTGTTGCCAATGAATTAACAGTTTTATACCAATATATCGATAACTTTTATCCTCAAGAAAAAATTGAGATAGAGAATGCCATTCAACTAATTGACTGGAATAATATTAAACATCAAGATTTATTCAACGAGTCTTTGATTAATTTCAGAAATCAACTTTTACCCTTATCTCAATATATCAAAAATAGAAATTTTTATCTCTTAGGTCATGCCCATTTAGACATGGCTTGGTTATGGAAGATGGATGAAACCTATACCGTTGCCCAACGAACTTTTAACTCCGTATTAAATTTACAAAAAGATAGTCCTAAATTAACATTTGGACATACCACTGCTTATCTTTATCAATGGATAGAAGATAATAATAAGCCCCTATTTAATCATATTCAAGCAAAAGTAAAAAATAATACTTGGGAAATATTAGGGGGGATGTGGGTAGAGCCAGAAGTTAATTTAATTAGTGGAGAATCATTGGTTAGACAAATATTATATGGACAAAAATATTTTAAAGAAAAGTTTGCACAATATAATCGGGTAGCATGGTTGCCTGATAGTTTTGGTTTTCCTGCACAATTACCCCAGATTTTAAAATTAGGAGAAATAGATTATTTTGTGACGGGTAAACTACACTGGAATGATACTAATAAGTTTCCCCATGGGTGTTTTTGGTGGCAATCCCCTGATGGTAGTCGGGTTTTCACTGCCATGTCTCCTCCTAATGTGGCGGGGGTTATGAATACTAATCCTGTGGTAATGACTGATTATAGTGTGGACTGGGAAGGGCAAACGGGATTAAAGGACATTTTTTGGCTGCCGGGGGTAGGGGATCATGGGGGCGGCCCTACCCGTGATATGTTGGATGTAGTAAAACGTTATGATGAGTCTCCTTTTTTTCCACAGGTTAATTTTGCTAAAGCGGAAGATTATTTAGACAAAATTAGTAATGAATTAAATAATAATGTCCCTATGTGGTATGAGGAGCTATATTTAGAGTTACATAGGGGTTGTTATACTACCCATGGGGATCAAAAATATTTCAATAGATATTGTGAGAAGTTACTTTTTCAAGCTGAATTATTCTCTACAATTACTAATATTTTAAATAAGAAATATAATTTAGGTGATAATCATCATATTAATAATCAGGCTAAAATTGATGAACTATGGAAAAAAGTATTATTAAATCAATTTCATGACATTCTCCCCGGTACTTCTATTACTCCAGTTTTTACGGAAGCTAATCAACTATGGCAAGAGGTAATTCAAGAAGGTAAATTAATTTTAAATGATTGCCTAAGGGCGATCGCCCTGAATATTGATAATGAAAAAAGGGTATTATTAGAAGGAGAAAAAAGGGTAGTAATTTTTAATAGTTTAAACTGGCAACGTTCGGAAATTGTTGAGATAGATATTGATGGACAAAAATATCAAGTAAAAGATTCTCAGGGTAATCAATTAGAAACTCAAATTTCTGAAGATAACAAACTATTAGTTTTTGTTAAAAATATCCCCAAAGTCGGCTATATCCAACTAATTTTGACTCCTAATCAAGAACAAGATAAATTAGAACCATTACAACCAGAAGCTGAATTCATTTTAGAAAATAAATATATAAAAGCAACTATTGACTCTAAAACAGGTAATTTAGTCAGTCTTTATGATTATAAAATAGATCAAGAAATGGTTAAAGGTGAAGCAAATCAACTACAACTATTTAAAGATGAAGGACAATATTGGGATGCTTGGAATATTAACCCTAATTATGAACAATATCCTTTAGAACATCCCCAACTCATCGATATTAAATGGCTAGAAAAAGGGAGATTAAGACAAGTCATAAAAATAGTAAAAAAATATAATCAATCAACCTTTACCCAAAAATATATTTTACATTGCCATAGCCCCATCGTTTACATCGAAAATACCATTGATTGGCAAGAAGAATACACCCTTTTAAAAGTAAATTTTCCCCTCAACTTTAATAGCCCCAAAGCGTATTATGAAACTCCCTGTGCTGTGATGGAATACCCTACCACCCAAAAAACTGCATTAGAAAAAGCAAAATGGGAAATCTGCGCCCATCATTGGGTTGACTTAAGCAATGACAAATATGGAATCAGTTTACTGAATAATTGTAAATATGGTCACGATTTCAAGCCCAATCAAATTAGATTAAGTCTGTTGCGTAGCCCTAAATGGCCTGACCCTACTTCTGATATGATGATACATCATTTTACCTATGCTATTTATCCCCATCAAAATGGTTGGCAAGAGGCTAAAACAGTTAACAAAGGTTATGAGTTAAATGTACCCTTAGAAGTAGTGATATTAGACCATGAGGAGGGTAATTTTAATCTTTTCCCCCACAATCAACAATTTATAAATTTAGGCTCAGATAATTTAATTTTGACAGCTTTAAAACAGGGTTATGGCGATAATAACCAAATCATTTTACGTTTTTATGAATCAAGCAATAAAATTACTAATTTTTCTCTGGAAAATACCTTAGATTTAGAACTTCAAGCAAGGGTTAATATTTTAGAAAATCATCTTGATGACGTTAACTTTAGCACCATAAAACCTTGTGAAATCACCAGTTATCTCCTTTGTCAGAGTTCAACAGAAACCGATAAATAAAACAAAAGAGGATTTATTACCTTCATCAAAGGTGTACAGTAACAGATTAAATGACGTGATAACAGATTAGTGTCATCTAAAAATAAGACCCTTCAAATCTTTGCATATCAAGTATTATCAATTAAATCAGGTTTAACAGTCTTTGAGATTAAGTTAACAAATTAAGTGTCGTTTTCCTGAAATATAACAAATTATATGTCGCCTTCCAATTAGGCGACTTTTTTGTTTGAAAAGTGGTCATTAACAAATTATGTGTCATATAATAAGTATTAATCTACTATGTATTAATAAAACATTTATGTAGGAGTTATAGGGATGGATGACCAATTTTCCGATGCACCAGAATTAATAACTCAACTCTCTCCCGAAGAACAGAAAATAGCTGATGTCATTGAAGATTTACTAGAGCCGTGCGATCGCAAAACTTATGGGGAAAAGTTAAAACGAGCATCAATCCAATTGAATAAGTCAGTTCGCACTATCCAAAGATATGTCAAACAATGGGAAAAAGATGGTTTGCATGGCATAGCCCAAAATAATCGAGCAGATAAGGGATCTTATAGAACCCATTTGGTATCTAGTAGAATATTGAGAGAAACAAATTGATAAATGGAATAATGGCTTACTCTAGCAGTCTAAGTGATCAAGAATGGGAAATAATTAAACCTCTATTACCAAAGAAAAAAAGAACTTGTCCACCAAAGTGGTCTAAAAGACAAATTTGGGATGGTATCTTT
>NZ_JBSZCP010000029.1:0-34896 GCF_054166785.1 Cyanobacterium sp. | reverse complement strand
CCGTAGGGCATACGGGAACATACGCTTGGGGAGATTTTCCCTCTTGGGCGATTGGTGTAAACCTGTCGTCTAACGGCGAGTCCGTGAACCAAGAATCCCCCACTATAGCGACGTAAGGAACTTAGTGGTGGGAGTGTCAATGAGCTTTGATAAAGACTAATATCTACACTAAAAAATATCTATCCCATGAATTACCATAACTCTACCATAAATATTTTTCGTATTTCTCCCCTAATTAGAATTACTCTACTAAGTTTATATTTTGCCCTCACAACCCCCTTACCTTTTTTAGCGAAAACAACCACCTTACCCATTCCCCAATGGTTATTTTGGATAGGTTTAGTTTTGGGGGCTTTTTTGGTTTATACCGTTATGACAGAAAGGGTGATTTTAGATGAAGAAGGCATTAAAGTTACTTATCCTAACTGGGCAAAACCTATTTGGCGTAGGGGTTGGAGTTTGCCATGGAATGAAGTAAAAGCCTTAAAGATGCGTACCACAGGACAGGGAGGGATGGTATATTATTTTACTACGGAAAAGGGCGATCGTGCTTACTTATTACCCATGAGAGTGGCTGGATTTGCAAAGATGGTGCGCATTGTGCAAAGTAAAACGGGTATTGATACCACCGACATTTATCCTCTTGCCCAACCTTGGATGTACTTCTTTTTGTTGGGGTTTACTTTTTTCTTGTTGTTAATTGATGCTTGGGCGATTGCCACGGCTTTAACCATGACAAACTAAGTTTGATAAACACAAAAAAATAGGGACGTAAATACTACGCCCCTCGTCACACAAATCTTACTCTTCGGTTTCGTCTTCGTCTTTGGTAGGATAAACAAAACTGTTGGAATTGCCAGTTAAAACGGATTTTCCTAATGATAGAGCTTTTTCTGCTTGGAATTTAGCTTTTCTTTTCCAATGGGCTTTACGTTGATCTCTTTTAGATTTAGATGTTTTCTTCTTAGGTACTGCCATATCTTTTAAATAATATTTATACTTAAATTTTTACATTTACACAACCCTACCATTTTAACCATAGTTGCTATACCATGGCAATTTTATTATCTATAATTTGCTGTATCACCATGGCTGTCCATTCTATATCTTCTTTTGTGGTGTAGCGATCTAAACTAATTCTAATACCTTTGATGGCTTCATCTTCCCCATAACCCATGGCGAGGAGGGTATTTGATGGTTTACTTTTACCACTGTTACAGGCTGATCCTGCACTGATTCCAATCCCCGCAAAATTTAATTCTCTGACCATTTTTCGCCCCGTGAGTTGCTCTGAATCGGATTTTATGAGAAAACTGGCGTGGTGGGGTAAACGGTGCAATAAATCCCCTGTAATGGTCAAATGGGGAGATGGGGATAGGATTTCAAATAAATAATCTCGTAATTCTCTGAGTCTAAGGCTTTCGGACTCTAATTCTTTTTGGGCGAGTTGGGATGCTAAACCCATAGATGCGATCGCACTTAATGCCTGTGTACCAGATCTTAACCCTTTTTCCTGTCCGCCGCCACCGTTAGGAGGTTCTATGCTTACCCCTTCACGGACATATAAAGCCCCTGCCCCTTGGATACCATAATATTTATGGGCAGAGAGGGATAATAAATCTACTCCCAAATCTTCCACATCGATGGTTAATCGCCCTGCCACTTGCACCGCATCGGTATGGAATAAAACCCCCTGATTTTTAGCAATGGTGGCTAGTTTTTTGATGGGTTGAATGGTGCCAACTTCGCTTTGTCCATAAATGACGGATATTAAAACGGTATTATTTTGAATGGCTTTTTCTAAGTCTTGGGGATTTACTCTCCCTTGACGATTTACTGGTAAACGGGTTATTTGCCATCCTTTTTTTTCTAACATCTCGGCGGGAAGGGCGATCGCACTGTGTTCCACTGCAGATATAATGATATGTTGAGGAGTAGGATACAGGGATGTAATGCCAAAAACGGCCAAATTATCCGCTTCTGTGCCTCCTGAGGTGAAAATGATAGAATCGGGGGATGGTGCATTAATAAAAGAAGCAACCTGCCATCTAGCTTTTTCCAATGCCAAAGTAGCCCTTTCTCCCCAACTGTGCAAACTAGAAGGATTACCCCATCCTTTTTGTAAAATTTCCTGCATCAAACTAATCACTTCCATACGAGGGGCAGTAGTGGCACAGGAATCAAGGTAAATCTGCATAGAAGGGAATCGACGATTTAGTTTCTCTTACCATTTTAGCTCATTGGCGAGAAGCCCCACACTTTGTTCTCGAAAGAAAATATGGGATTGCTTAATTGCGATATGAAATATACTTGAATTATTCAAATAACTTACTATTCAAAATATTATTACCATTGCCCACCTCCATGAGAAATCATACCTAAAATCAGTAACGCCAAAAATATTAACTCTCCATTACCAACTGTTCCCCTGTTTGTACTTGCCATAGGTTTTTATAAATACCATTGTGGGCGATTAATTCTTCATGTTTACCCTGTTCAATAATTTTGCCCCTTTCCATGACATAGATGCAGTCAGCATGGCGAATGGTAGAAAGACGGTGGGCGATCATAATTGTGGTACGACCTTTGGTAATATATTGTAAAGAACGGGCGATCGCACTTTCGGTTTCATTATCAACGGCGGAAGTAGCTTCATCAAGGATAAGAATAGGGGGATTTTTGAGAATAGCCCTAGCGATGGATAACCTTTGTCTTTGCCCCCCCGACAGTTTTTGTCCCCTTTCACCCACCACCGTATCGTAACCTTGGGGTAACTCCATAATAAATTCATGGGCTTCTGCATTTTTAGCCGCCGAAATAACATCCTCTTCCGTGGCATCGGGGCTACCATAGGCAATATTTTCCCTAACGCTACCATGGAAAAGAAAGACATCTTGACTCACCAAACCCATAGCTTTGCGCAAGTCGTAAAGTACAATATCTTGGATATTAATACCATCGAGGGTAATCACCCCTGAGTTAATTTCGTAGAGTCTGAGTAGTAATTTAATAATGGTACTTTTCCCCGAACCCGTCGAGCCGACTATGGCGGTGGTTTCCCCTGCGGGAATGTGGAGATTAAGATTTTTTAAAACAGGCTCCCTTTCTAGGTAGGAGAAGGTAACGTCTTTAAGATAAATTTCTCCTTGGGTATGGGCAAGGGGAATTTCTCCTGAATGGATTTGGATGGGAGTATCTAATAACCCCATGACTCTGGTGGTAGAAGCCATGGCTCTTTGGTATAAATCAAGGGTTTGCCCCAGCCTTGTTAGGGGCCATAGTAGGCGTTGGGTCATGAATACCAGTACACTATAAGTACCCACCGCCAAAGTACCTGCTTCCACTTGTAAACCGCCAAATAAAAGGATACTGGTGAATCCAGCCAAGATAACAAGACGAATCAGGGGAACAAAACCAGCACTATAGGCGATCGCCCTTTGGTTACTACGACGATAGGCCTCACTGTCAGCCCTTACCCTCTCTACTTCATAGGTTTCGGTAGTAAAACTTTTGATGGTGGTAATGCCACTAAGATTATTACTCAAACGACTATTAAGAAGACTTACTTTCTCCCTCACATCACCGTATAAAGGCTCAAGAAACTTCTGAAAGGCGATCGCACCCCAAATAATAATGGGAATAGGCACAATGGCCATCCAAGCGGTGGTAGGGGTAAGAATAAAGAAAGCCAAACCAATAATAATTACCGTGGTAATCACCTGTAAAATTTCATTGGCTCCCACATCCAAAAATCTTTCTAACTGGTTAATATCATCATTTAACACAGACAGTAAACGCCCGGTGCTTTTATTTTCAAAAAATTCTAACTCCAAATTCTGGATATGACCATAGGCATCTAAGCGTAAATCATGCTGAATATTTTGGGCTAAATTACGCCATAAACGCTCATAAGCATATTGAAACAAAGACTCCAACGACCAAACTATCACCGATAACACCGTTAATGCTAGTAGTTGAGAAAAAACACTCTCAAAACCGAACTGTGCGATCGCACTGTCTTCCCTCTGCACCACCACATCTACCGCCGCCCCAATCAACACAGGAGGAGCCAAATCAAAAATCTTATTTAACACCGAACAAATAACCGCACGATAAATCAAACCACGGTATTTCGGAGAATATTCTAATAATCGTGAAAGGGGGGTACTAGATTTAGAGGTCATAATTTGAGAAATAACTACACTTAGCAAAAATGCTACCTCCTCCTATTGTAGAGAAATTCAACAAAAAAAAGCAGTCTTCTCCCATTGCAACCCTTTCATCTTTTTAAAACAGAATGATCAATCATCCTCCATGGTGGTAAAATGAAAATTCATGGCAAAATTTCTTACCAATCGTATTAGATCATACACCGTAAGTATTTACCAAGCCTGATATTAATACATATTAGAACACAAAAAAGGGAAATTGATATTAATTATTAACGTCCCATGGTGAACTATTATAGTTTTTATCTTAATAAAAAACAGATCGTTTATTTATCATAACTAAAATCTTATTTTTTGTAACCTTCAAACCTAGATTACTTATTAACTATCTCATCGGTAAAAGCTAATCTGAGTTTATATATCTATTTTTTAAAAACTAAAATAATATGTCAATTTTGCGTGGTAGTTTTATTGTTAAAAATCACTTTAAATACTTCTTTATTTGGAATGAAGAATGGAAACAATTAGGCACAGAAAAATACGATCTACAAACCAGAAATATTTATAACTATCCTTTCCAAAGTCAATCATTAGATGATCTCATCTCCACCCTTCAAAAATATAAATTAGTTCCCGATTCCATTGATAACCAAACCTTTGATAAAAATAAAGGAAAACATAAAGAATTAGTTTTATTCCCCGTCCAGAAAAAACCAAGATCAAAAACCGTTGTTCCCCTACTCTATGAACAATTTGTCGCCATCGAAAACAAATTAAGTACCGTTATTTTGTACCCTTGGAAAGTAGAAGGAATCAAACTAAACTTTCTCGATACCATCAGCTTTTTGCAACAAATCCCCCTCAATAACGAAGAATATATCGGCTCAGACTTACGATTTTGGAGTCATGTATATAGATGGAGTTTAGACTTAATTTGTCGTCAAAAATTTCTTCCAACCATCGATGATCATAACAAGAGCTTTTGGCAACCTTTACTAGATAGTAATATAGACCAGATTAGGCTAACTAAATTTGTGCAAACCATGCCATCTTTATGCCGTTGCTATGTAGAATCGGAAGAATCTCCCACCATTAATCCTCAAGAATTAATTTTAGACTTTCTCACTAACATTGTTGACTTACAAATTAGACAACTCCTCGAACAACCCAATCCCATAGCCAATGACATAACCATCGAACCTTGGTTAAATTCCCTCGCTGAAATAGACATCAACCATTGTGATTTACCATCCACAGAAAGTAAACGTCTAAAAATGGCCTTTGACCATTGGACATTACCCATTCAAGATAATTTAATTACCTCCGACTTTCAACTATCAAAAAAACAATATCGTATTTGTTTTAAATTAAACCCCCCAGCCCCATCAGAAAATAACTATGATAACTGGAAATTAGACTACTATTTACAAGCCATTGATAACCCCGAATTTTTAGTGCCATCGGAGCAAATTTGGCAACATTCCCATCCCGACTTAGAAATAGATGATCGCACCATAGAAAACCCCCAAGAAATTCTTTTAAAAGGATTAGGTTTAGCTTCAAAAATTTATCCTTTGGTGGCAAAAAGTTTGGAAAATTCCATGCCTAATTATTGTCAATTAAATGCCATCGACGCTTATCAATTTATTCGTAGTTCAGTATGGCAATTACAAGATAATGGTTTGGGGGTTATTTTACCCGAAGGTTTAGCAGAAGGGGCGGGGGAAAAACGTTTAGGGGTAAAAATTGAAGCCAAAGTAAACCTGAAAAAAGGAGAGCGTTTAAACCTCAATAGTTTACTAAACTACAATCTAAAAGTTGCCGTCGGAGATAAGATTTTAACTAACAAAGAATTTCAAAATCTTTTAGCCCAAAAATCCCCCATCGTCGAAGTAGATGGACAATGGTTAGCCTTGCAACCAGCGGATGTAAAGGCAGCCCAAGACATTTTAGATCAAGCTAATAATAACATTAATTTAACCGTAGAAGATGCTTTGCGCCTGAGTGGCGGAAATGGAGAAACCATTGCGAAATTACCCGTAGTTTCCTTTGAAAGTAGTGGGGCATTATCAGAATTAATAAATAGTGTTAACGACTATCAAAAAATCAAAATTTTACCCACTCCTAAAACCTTTAAAGGGGATTTGCGAGAGTATCAAAAAGCTGGTTTTAGTTGGCTTTATTTTCTTGAAAAATGGAATTTAGGAGCGTGTTTAGCGGATGATATGGGTTTGGGTAAAACTATCCAATTAATTGCCTTTTTGTTACGGCTAAAACAAGATAAATTATTAAATAAACCTTGTATTATTGTTTGTCCCACTTCGGTAATGAATAATTGGGCGAGGGAAATTCAAAAATTTGCCCCTAATTTAAAGGCTTTAATTCACCACGGAGAGCAACGCCATAAGGGTAAAACCTTTGTAAAGGAGGCAAAAAAATATGATGTAATTATTACTAGCTATGCCCTTGTGTTTCGTGATTTGGATGGTTTGAAAGGAGTGGACTGGCAAGGGGTAATTTTAGATGAGGCTCAAAATATTAAAAATCCCCAAGCAAAACAAACTCAAGCTATTCGTCAATTGGATGGAGATTTTCGCATTGCATTAACGGGTACTCCTGTGGAAAATCGTCTTTCTGAATTATGGTCAATTTTGGAGTTTTTGAATCCGGGTTATTTGGGTACACAGCAGTTTTTCCAACGACGTTTTACTTTGCCCATCGAGAAATATGGGGATCAAGATTCTCTGAAAACCCTACGCTCTTTGGTTCAGCCATTTATTTTAAGACGCTTGAAAACCGATAAAAATATTATTCAGGATTTGCCCGAAAAGCAGGAAATGAATGTTTACTGTGGGTTATCTCCAGAGCAAGCGCACCTATACCAAACCTTGGTGGATGATTCTTTGGTTAAAATCAATGATAGTAAAGGCATTCAGCGTCATGGTTTAGTGTTAACTTTGTTAATGAAGTTGAAGCAAGTTTGTAATCATCCTGCCCATTTTCTGAAGGAGGATAGGTTAGATTTTGAACAACGTTCTGGGAAACTGTTACGGTTAGAAGAAATGCTTGAGGAAGTAGTGGCAGAGGGCGATCGCACCTTAATCTTTACCCAATTTACCGAATGGGGAAACTTATTACAACCCTACCTAGAAAAGAAATTAGGGGTAGATGTAATGTTCCTTTCAGGAAGCACCAAAATAGAAAAACGCCAAGAAATGGTTGATCGTTTCCAAAATGACCCCCAAGGGCCCCCAATCTTTATTTTATCCCTCAAAGCAGGGGGTACAGGGCTAAACCTAACCAAAGCAAACCATGTCTTCCATTACGATAGATGGTGGAATCCCGCCGTAGAAAATCAAGCCACCGATAGGGCATTTCGCATCGGGCAAACCCAAAATGTACAGGTGCATAAGTTCGTTTGTAGTGGAACATTAGAAGAAAAAATTAACGATATTCTTGAAAGCAAAAAACAACTAGCAGAGCAAACCATCAACAGTGGCGAAGAATGGTTAACTGATTTAGACAGCGATCAACTACGAAATCTACTGGTACTAGATCGTAACGCTGTTTTATAAATCTCATCAAATATCATTTTTAATTATTGTTTTTGGCAATGGGCTTAAGCCCATTGTTCGTTGCGTTGGGATCATTTTTTTGTATAAATCCAGTACAACCTGAAAAAAAGTATTAATTTCTTAATATTTATTTTCACATTTCTTTACAATCTTAAAAATATTGTGTAGGATAGTAGCCAGAATAGATAAACCTCTGAGGTTTCGGGCTATTCAGTCAACAATAAGGATTGAAAAAGTCATGGTTTCTAGTGAAATAAAAAGTTCGTTCCCAATGATGAGAGATTCAACCATGGGCAACGGCGCCCTAGCCGAAAATCTCAAAGAAGATGATAAAACAGTAATTTGGCGCCCCCACGAAGAAAAATATCGTACCTCCGAATGGTACACAGGTTCAGGTCAGATCACCACTGGTGAAGAGGGTCTATCCTTTGAGGTAACAGCGGTATATCAACTAAAATCAGAGGTAAAAGTAGTTAAAGATATTTTTGCCTTATCTAACCATACCCTTGCCAACATTTATCGCCCTCGCAGTCGTTGTGTTGCGGTGGTAGATCAAACCGTAGCCCAGTTGTATGGAGAGAAAATAGAAGGTTATTTCCAAGCCCAAGAAATCCCCTTAGAATTAATGGTAGTAAGGGCATGGGAAAGTGATAAAACCCCAGAAACAGTCCATCGTATCCTCGCTTTTTTAGGCAAAGACGGTTGTGATGTATCTCGCAATGAGCCTGTATTGGTCATCGGAGGCGGTGTATTGAGTGATGTGGCTGGTTTAGCCTGTGCGCTACAACATCGTCGCACCCCTTATATCATGATTGGTACTACCATCATTGCCGCCATTGATGCAGGCCCTTCTCCCCGTACTTGTACCAATGGAACTCAGTTTAAAAACAGCATTGGGGTATATCATCCCCCTGTGTTAACTTTAGTGGATCGTCAATTTTTCGCTACCCTAGATATGGGTCATATTCGTAACGGTATGGCGGAAATTATCAAGATGGCGGTAACTGATGATAAGGAATTATTTGAGCTATTAGAGGACTATGGGCAAGAGTTAATTAGAACTCGGTTTGCCACGGTTGATGCTAGTGAGGAACTGGAAAAAATAGCTGATTTAATGATCTACAAGGCTCTTTATGCTTATATGAAGCATGAAGGAACAAATATGTTTGAAACCTATCAGGATAGACCCCATGCCTATGGACATACTTGGAGTCCTCGTTTTGAACCTGCGGTTAAGTTAATGCACGGTCATGCTGTTACCATTGGGATGGCATTTGGCGCAACTTTAGCTCAAGAGTTGGGCTGGTTAAGTCAAGAGGAGTGCCAAAGAATCATTAATTTATCTAGTAAATTAGGGTTATCGGTGTTTCATCCTATCCTCGAAGATACTCAGATTATGGTAGATGGTCAGAAAAATATGCGTCGTAAACGGGGTGATGGAGGACTATGGGCGCCTTTACCTACCACCATCGGGGCTTGTGACTATGTTCAAGAGGTTGAACCTGATTTACTTAATCAAGCGGTGGTTGCCCATAAAAAGTACTGCTCCCAATTACCTAATCAAGGTGCAGGAGAGCAGATGTATCTCAGAGATCTTGGTTTAGAATAGGATTGTGAGGGTTGTTCTGATTGCCGTCCGATCGCCCTTACTAATCTTCTTCCAACCATCTGAAACCTTAATCTGATCTTAACAAAGGTGGGTTTTTAAATCTGCTTTTGTTAAGAAAATGCAAAATTTAGTAGATATGGGAATAAAGAACGGGAAACAGTTTGCCGAACTACACTAAAAATCATACCCTAATTCACCAACGCCATATATTCATTAACATTACAAATATTGGAGTAGTCCTATGTCCGTAACCGTAAATAAACCAAGGGCGATCGCACCGTTAGCCATTTTAGTAGAAAAATTAGAAAAAATATTACAAAATGCAAAGGATATTCAGGAATCTTCTGGGTTAGTCAATGAGTTGCAAGAAGCCTACGAATTCGCCGCCAACCTAGAACCCTATTTAGCTCAGGTATCCAGCACCCAATCAGGGGCGCTCGCCAACCTCGCCCAGAAAACTGCCCAAGCAGACTGGAGCAAACTATTTGCCGAGGGTGAAACTGCCTTTGAACTAGAGCAAGAGATGCTCTCAGGGCATATTGAAGGGCAAATGTTACAGATTTTCGTCAAAATGTTGGGAGCAACAAACATCCTCGAAATTGGAATGTTTACAGGTTATTCCGCCCTCGCTATGGCAGAAGCCCTCCCCGATGATGGCAAAGTAATCGCCTGTGAAGTAGATGAATATGTAGCCAAATTTGCCCAAGAGTGTTTTTCCCACTCCCCCCACGGCTCAAAAATCACCGTCAAAGTAGCCCCTGCTCTCCATACCATGGCAGAATTAGTCCAAGATGGCAAAAATTTCGACTTAGTGTTTATTGATGCCAACAAGAAGGAATACAAAGACTATTTTAGTTTATTACTAGACAAAAAATTGATAACTCCAGGGGGCTTAATTGTTGTAGATAACACCCTATATCAAGGACAAGTTTACTTGCCCGAATCTAAACGCACCGAAAATGGTCAAGCCATCCATGAATTTAATCAAATGGTAGCCCAAGATGAGCGAGTGCAACAGGTATTATTGCCCCTGCGGGATGGTTTAACCGTCATTCGAGTTAACTAAAGGAAATGGAAGGTAATAATTAGCTTCGTGAGATTATCAGGCAAGGGGCTTAAGCCCCTTGTTATTTATTGCCTAAATCGATTTAATGATGCCTACTTACTCAAAATTTTTACATTGGGTTGAGGAAACAAAACCCAATAAAAGCTAATGTAATTTATCAATCTTCAGAAGCTCAAAAAGTGAGCAAAATCTACTTTTTTACTTAATTTTCAATGTTTACATCAGAAAAACCCTTAAAAGTATTACATATCGGAGGCTCTTTGGTGTCCGATTTTTACGATAAACTTTCCTTGCTTTATCTCAAAGAAGTTGCACAACCCCCCTGTGTGAAACCCTATTATGCCCTAGTGCATCCCGATGGTTTTTGGCAACAGGGCGACTCATTAAGCAACCTCAGCACCCCTAAACCTCTATCCGACTTTCTCCAAGAATTACCATCCGTAGATGTGGTAGTACCTCACTTATTTTGTGAGCCAGGGATGACCACTGTAAGGGGCTTTTTTGAGGATATGTTAGGCTTACCCGTGGTAGGCTCAAAATCCTCCTGTACCGCCCTTGCCACCAACAAAGCCCATACCAGAGACATTGTAAGCGCTAATGGGGTATTAGTAGCCGAAGCTCAACTTTTGAAACAGGGAGATAAGGTGCAGTTAAAACCGCCTTTTATCATTAAACCCAATCGGGAAGATAATTCCCTAGGCATCACCCTTGTAAAAGATGAAAGTCAGATTGAGAATGCTTTAAAACTTGGTTTTCAATACGATAATCAACTTTTGGCAGAAGAATATATCCCCGGGCGAGAGATTCGGGTGGCGGTAATTGAGAGGGATAATAAGTTAGAAGTTTTACCTATGATTGAATATTTAGTCAGTGAAGCTAATCCCATCCGCACCACCACTGAAAAATTACAGTTAGAAGAAGATGGGATGCCAGAAAAACAACCTTCTCAACCCAAAGTAGAAGCAGTTTGCCCAGCGCACCTTACCCCAGAATTAGAAACTAAGTTAAGTTTAGCAGCCATTAAAGCCCACGGTGCGATCGGTTGTCGAGATTATTCCCTCTATGATTTTAGGGTACACCAAGATACTAATGAGCCTTACTTATTGGAAGCTGGTTTATTTTGGGCTTTTAGTCATATCAGCATGATTTCCAGAATGTTGGTGGCAAAGGGAGAAAATTTAGAGTCGGTAATCTTTGATGTGTGGTGTAATGGGGTACAAAGATTTAAGAAGCAATAATATTTTTGGGAAATATGCAAGGATTAATAAATAAGTAAATTGGTGAAATTAGTTTTATTTTTATTCAAATTTTTCTTAACAAAGGGCTTAAGCCCCTTGCCTAAATATCCCGACTTCCCTTGCCAAATATCTCAATAAATTAGAGCAAAAAATCATTGCTTATTCCCCATTCCTTACCTTAACGAATTGACTTTATCATCAAGCCCTATTTATCCTTCATTCACAAACAATGTTTTCAAATACTTTTAAAAGTCTCGGTACCCTAGCATTATTAAAACTAGCTTTACCATTTAATTTAACTCTGGTTTTAATAGCCTCAATTATTAATACATTTTCCGCTCCATTTAAACAAAAGACTGTCAATAACAATCCTAAAACCATCCTTTTAACAGGGGGAAAGATGACAAAAGCCCTACAACTGGCAAGGTCATTTTATAATGCAGGGCATCGGGTTATATTAGTGGAAACCCATAAATATTGGTTATCGGGACATCGTTTTTCTGTAGCTGTAGATAAATTTTATACTATTCCCAATCCTGTCAAAGATAAGGAGGGTTATATTGATGGTTTATTGGACATTGTGAAACGGGAAAATGTAGATGTTTTTATCCCTGTTTCTAGCCCCGTGGCGAGTTATTATGATTCGGTGGCAAAAATGGTATTGTCTCCCTATTGTGAAGTATTACATTTTGATATAGAAACTACTTTGATCTTAGATGATAAGGCAAATTTATGTCAGAAGGCTTCTGATTTGGGTTTAACTTCCCCTGCTTCCTATTTAATTACAAATATTGAACAAATTTTAGATTTTGATTTTAGTAAAAATAACCATAAATATATTTTAAAAAGTATTAAATATGATTCGGTTTATCGGCTCAATATGACGCAATTTCCTTTTGAAGGTATGGAGGAATATGTGCGTAGTTTACCCATCAGCGAGGAAAATCCTTGGGTGATGCAACAGTTTATTACGGGGCAGGAGTATTGCACCCATAGCACGGTGCGTCATGGCAAAATTCGGCTTCATTGTTGCTCAGAGTCTTCCCATTTTCAAGTAAATTATACACAAGTGGATAATCAGAAGATTTATGATTGGGTTAAGGAGTTTGTAAAGGCGTTAAATTTGACTGGACAAATTTCCTTTGATTTTATTCAAACGAATGATGGGACGGTATATCCCATCGAGTGTAATCCCCGTACCCATTCGGCTATTTCCATGTTTTACAATCATTCCTTGGTGGCGGATGCTTATGTAAATGATGGAGATGATGCCCCCATTACTCCCCTAGAAAGTAGTAAACCCACTTTTTGGACTTATCATGAGTTATGGCGTTTGACGGGGATACGCAGTTTTAAGGATTTATCTCGATGGTGGCAAGGAATAATTAATGGACAGGATGGAATTTTTTGTTGGCAAGATCCTTTACCATTTTTAATGGTGCATCATTGGCAGATTCCTTTATTGATTTTTGGTAATTTGTTAAAGGGGAAACCATGGGTGAAAATTGATTTTAATATTGGTAAACTGGTAGAGTCCGCAGGAGACTAGACTACACGGGATTTTTCTAATCTAAAAAATAAGAAGATCCTGCATTCATCAACTCTTCTTCTAACATTTTTTTATAGATATTAGGTAAACTTCGAGTAATAGAGTTGTTTTCAATACCATAACCTAAACTTGTCCAAGTGGGAGAGAGTAGCTCTAAGACGGTGTCTATTTGTCCTTGTTCTAGTAATTTGGTGATGTCATTACCCCCCCAAGCGTTGGTATCCCTAAGCCAACTATATAGCACTTGGTCTTGATAAATAGGCTCAAAACTATAATTTTTACGCAGAAAACCAGAGGGGCGGGGGTGATAAAGATGGGCTTTTTCTGCCCATGTGGTGTTTAAGAATTGGTACCTTCCTGCGGCGGTGGAACATTTTCCCCTATTGGGCCCATTGGCAATGGTAATACATTGATTTGGATGTTGTTTAAGATTGTCGATGTGACGACCACCATATAGGATATGATAAGGGCGATCGGAATTAGCTTCTGAGGCACTGATGGTGCGCATTAAGGCTCTAATGTAAGGATTACCTTCTTCCATTTCTAGGGGCTTTATATTATAATTTTGGGTAATATTGGAAATGATTTGTTGTCCTGCCCGTCTTAATTGTGGTTCTCTATCCCTGATTAATATTCTTCCTATCCCCAATAAAATAAGTAATAAGATAAACGTTTTAAGGATATTTTTACTAATCATAAATACTTTATTTGGTCTGGAATTTGTCAGGTTAGTCATACTATCATTGATTTTTTGCTCCATCCTTTTTTAACATAAATTGATAAATAAATGTTACGGTTTACCTCTCTTAATTCTTTGTAAAATTTAGGAGCTACTTTTGGTGATGCTTAATAAACTCTCTCCGATGATTGAAAAATTACATTTAAATTCCATTGACCGTCATATTTTTTTATGTTGTGATCAAGCTAAACCTAAATGTTGTAATAAAGAAGATAGTCTTAAATCTTGGAAGTATCTCAAAACAAGACTAAAAGAATTAGGCTTAGATAGTCCTAATGCTGAGAGGAAAACCTGTGTTTTTCGGACTAAAGCGGATTGTCTTCGGGTTTGTTGTGATGGCCCAATTATGTTGGTTTACCCTGAGGGGGTATGGTATCGAAATGCTACCCCAGAGGTTATTGAAGAAATTATCCAAAAGCACCTTATCAATAATGAAATTGTTGAGGAGTACGCATTTCACCAAAAAAACCTATCTCAACCCTCGCAATCACCCATGGAAGTATCGTAAAAATAACCCAAAAAGTTAGTTTTCTTGAGGGTAAGTAGGAGAAAGTTTCAATTTGATACCTGACACCATTTTATGTTTCTAGGGCGATGGATTTATCGTCGTTAAATTTAATCATTGATTGATGGTAATTTTTTAAACTTTCACGGTGTCCTACACTAATATAAGTGATTTTTTGTAAGGTTAAATGGTGATATAAACGAGCTTCATTATCAATATCTAAGGCACTGGTGGCTTCATCTAAAATCACGTACTTAGGCTTGTTAATAAAGATTCTAGCAAAGGCAACCCTTTGTTGTTCTCCTAATGATAATAATTCTCCCCAGTCTTTTTCTATGTCAAAACCACCGAATCGACTGGCTAAATCAGGTAAATTTACTATGTCTAAAATCTCTTGTAATTCTTGATCACTAATAAATTTGTCTAGGCTAGGATAAGTTAATTGTTGTCTTAGGGTACCTATTATCATATAAGGGCGCTGGGGCAAGAAAAGCATTTCATCTAATTCTGGACGATAAATTACCCCTGTACCAGAATTCCATAAACCCGCAATAGCCCTTAGAAAGGAACTTTTTCCGCATCCGCTACTACCCATGATTAATAACCCTTGTTGGGGGGGCAATTCGAGGGAAAGATTATTAAAGAGAGTATTTTGATAATTGGGGGTTTGTAGAGTTAATTCTTTGGTGGCTAGTTTACCGTTTGTAATGGTATCGATGGTGGGTTTAGTTTTGCTATCAATGTTAATTTCGTTTTCAGGTTTTAAAAATTCAGAAAAACTCGATAAACGATTCACCCCTGCGGCAAAACTGGTTAAGGATTGGAAGCGACTAACGATAATATTTAAGGAGAAAAAGACTCTGGCAAAAGCCCCTGTGGCTTCGCTAACTTTTCCTACTTCTAAATCTCCTGATAGTACGCTAGGGGCTACTACTATGGCTGGTATTACGTAGGGTAAAAATTCAAATGTGTTAACAAATAATCCTAAGTACAATTCTTGCCAAATAATTAGAGAATTAAAGTTTTGGTATAAGTCATTAAATAAATTATTGAGATGATTTTCTTCTTGTTTTTCCCCTTGATAAAAGGCAATGGATTCACTATTTTCCCTGACTCTTACTAAGCCAAAACGGAAGTTTGCTTCTTTTTTCAGTTGGGCAAAGTTGAGGTTAATTAATTTTTTTCCAAATACTCCCGTAGTAATAATGGTACCTGCGATCGCATATACTAATAAAAATATAACTAATTGCTGAGAAATAGCCCATAAAACAGCACTAAAAGCAATTACCTGTAAAACTGATTGTACGATTACAAGCAAAAAAAGCAGAGAATCTTGGGTAAAACCCCTTATATCTTCAGAAATTCGTTGGTCTGGGTTATCAATTTCTTTATATTTTGCGGTTAACTGATAAAATGAACGGTTAGCAAAGTATCGCCCCAAAAAATGCTCACTCAACCATTTTCGCCAATATAAACCGAGTTTTCTTTGCACGTAGGAAAAACTGGCAAAAAGGGGAACATAAATTACTAATACAGTTAAAAATGACCTAACGGCACTCCAAAAAAGAGCCTCATCTTTAGCCGCTAATGTGGAGATTAATTCTCCTTGATTGCGGTTTAATAAAACACTTAATTGGGTATAGCCAATCAGTAGTAATCCTAATAATATTAAAAGGGTAAAAGCTCCTTTTTTTTCTTCCCCTAACCAGTATAATCGGGCGATATTCCAGAATTTTTTAAAAATGTTTAGATTGACTTTTTTGTTCATTTAATTTAATGGTATTCATTGATGATGTTATTCACAAAATTGATGGTTATGTCACCATTGCCTAACCCCATGACTCAACTTTTCTATCAACCCCTGATTTATTTTAGAAATAATCGTAACTAGATACTGGTTTTTCAGGGGCAAATGCTAACCAAAGGGGAAATTGTAATAGGGAAAGATTTACTCTATCTTCATTTTGATCCATAATCACCAAGGGTAAGTCTTTATCATCCATAATTCTCTCTGCTTTTTGACATAGGGCTTCCGATGTTTCAAATAAAACGACTCCTCTATTTGGCCCAAAGTCTGCCCGAGAAATACCGAGACAATCTTGTAATCCTCTACGCCATTCCCCTAGTTTTTCTGGGGTATCGGATAAAATTAAGACCCTAGTGCGATCGCCATATAACTGTGATAATATCGAAATGATAGCAGAGGCCACAAGAATATTTTGTAACCTTGATGTCATACTCTTTAATGCACCCCTACCTCCTTGGGTAAAAAACCAATTAGATACCCTTTCCGCGTGGATTGGCTCAAAAGTGCGTCGTAACTGCCAAGAAGGGCCATAATAATCTGGACGGGTACGATATTGATCAATTAAACTACGAATAATACGGGTTTCATCCTTAAAACTTTTTTCCACAAATTGAGGATTAAGGTTATCGTTAACGCTACTAACTATGGGTTGAGGGCTATTGTCAGTTTCCCATGAATCCATATTACTATTGGTATTAAGATCAAGTTGTTCAGCGGCAATGGCTAAATCTTGTAAACTACCCACTAAGTAATCTTTAAAACCTTGCACTTTAATAGCTAAGTCTTGAGAAACCCCCGAAAAAGTAGTTTTCATTTCCTTTTCTATTCTTTCTTTACGACGCTCTAATTTTTGTACCGCAACTTCTAAGTTTTGCTTTTTATCCTCAAGGGCTTTTAAACTTTCTTGAACTAAAATACTAATATTTTTAGTGGTTTCTTGTTGTTCTTGAATTAGTTGCTCTTTTTTTGTTAAAAGAATTTGTATTTCGCAGAGCAGAATTTCTTTTTGACTATGTAAACTTTCTGTCTCTTGGGTATTTTGAAGGGTATTATTTTCACTATCAGAGGATACAATTTCATCTAGGGATTCTTTTGATAAACTTTCATCATTGATGTTTTCGATGCCGTTTTGTTTTTCATCAATGGTACTCCCATCCTGTATTAGATTTTCTGTTGTTAGCAATAGAGCTTCCTCTACTATTTGAGGTACTGATTCTTGATTATCCTCCTCTAATAGTGTTTCTATTTCCTGATTTGATTCCTCTAGTGAAGGAGTCGTTAATTCCTCATCATCGATGGATTCTTCTTCAAAAATAGAAGCGCTAACTATTTCTTTTTCCTCTTCCCTAGATTCATCGGAGTTATTTTCCATAGATGTTTCTAATTCCTGTTTTTCCTCAAAGTCGTAGTTGGGCAAATTTCCTGCTTCTGTTGACTGGTTATCCCATAAATCATCATCATTACCGAAGGTATCTTCTATATTATTTTGAAGGTTATTTTTATCTGTTTCTGACATAGTAAATAAATTGTTAATATAAATAGCTTACAGTTATTAATTTGTGTTTTTAATTAGTTTTAGGAAAACATTTTTCTAAACAATCTCGTAAGGTTTTAGGATCAAAGATAATGGGTAAAAAGTGAATACTCTTAACCTCTTTAAAGTAAAACAAAATAGGAATTGGTTGCCAAAAAATTTCCCAATTTTCCCATTCTGCGTAGGGAAATGACCTAATCATTTTTTCTCCTCTATATACTTCTAGGGTATCAGGAGCAAATTTTAATTTAATTTGGGTAGTTTGAATAGTTAAAAATATACCAAATAAAGCGATAACTGCCCCTAATACGGGTTGAAGAAGTATCAGAGGAAAGGCACTGATAATAATAAAGATGGGGATTTTAAAATTAGGAGTTAATTCGATGGTTTCAGATATTTTCGATGGAGTCTGATTGATATTCATATTAATTAAAAATTTCTTTCCTCAATTCTACCGAAATCAGTTAATTAAGATATAAGCCCTTTGTTAGTAATAGGTATTTGATCCCCCTAGCCCTCCTTGATAAGGGGGGAAGTTAGTTTTAAATTTTCGTAGAGTTTAAGATATTATTTCCATAAATCATTATGGGTAAAAGGTTTTGCATCATTCCCGCTATAGGTGTCTGCAATGTCTCCATTCCCTGTGAGTTTGTATTTATAGGTAACTAATCCTTCTAAACCCACGGGCCCTCTGGGGGGCATTTTTTGGGTGCTGATGCCTACTTCTGCCCCGAAGCCATAGCGGAAGCCGTCGGCGAAACGGGTGGAACAATTATGATATACCCCAGCGGCATCGACTTGGTTAAGGAAGGTTTCTGCATTATTTTGGTTTTCGGTGATGATGCCATCGGTATGTTTTGAGCCATAATTGTTGATATGGGCGATCGCCTCTGGTAAATCATCTACAATTTTGATAGATAGAATCAAATCGCTGTATTCGGTGCGCCAGTCTTCTTCGGTGGCTGTTTCACAATGGATAATGGTTTGGGTAATGTCATCCCCTTTCAGGGCAACTCCTTTATCTGTAAGGGCTTGGGCAAGGGATGGTAATATTTTAGGGGCGATCGCACGATGTACTAATAAAGTTTCAATGGCATTACAAGCAGCGGGATAGTGGGTTTTGGCATCCACCGTCACAGGAATGGTCTTATCTAAATCGGCGTATTCATCGATAAAAAGATGACAGATACCGTCAGCATGACCTAAAACGGGAATTTTGGTGTTTTCCTGTACGTAACGGACAAATTCGTTAGAGCCACGGGGAATAATTAAATCTACATATTCATCGAGGGAGAGAAGGGTTTTAATTTCCTCTCGGGTGGTTAAAAGTTGCACTGCATCGGGGCTAACTTCCGTCTGACTAAGGGCTTGGTGAATTATTTTCACTAAAGTAGAACAAGTATTGATCGCCTCCTTACCCCCTTTTAAAATTACTCCATTGCCCGATTTTATTGCCAAGCTGGTGATTTGAATGAGAGCATCGGGGCGCGCCTCAAAAATGACCCCTAACACCCCTAAAGGGCAACTAACACGGCGTAGAATTAATCCTTGATCCAGTTCTCTGTGGAGGGTGAGAGTGCCGAGGGGATCAGCTAATTTTGCCACATCACGCACCCCTGCGATCGCCCCTTTTAACTTATTTTCCCCTAATAGTAAACGGGCAGAGAGTGCCTTAGAAATTACCCCCTCAGAGGCACTACAATCGGCATTATTGGCATCAATAATCTCTTTTTGATGTTTTTCGAGAGCTTGTGCGATCGCCTCTAGGGCTTGATTACGAGCCGAGCTAGAAAGGATCGCTAATTGTTGCGCCGCCGTACGAGTTTTTTGGGCAATTTCCTTCATAAAATCAATGGTAACAGTTTAAGATGTACAAGGAACAGTGTACAATTACAACTAAAAATAGACATTATATTAATTTTTAACTGTCAATTGTCAATTGTCAATTGCCTAAAAGTATGAGTGAAAGAAAAATCGTAACTGGTAAAGGAATCCCCCTGGTGGGAAATGATATTGATACCGATAGAATTATCCCCGCTCGTTTCTTGCGTTGTGTCACTTTCGATGGTTTAGGAGAACAAGCCTTCGCCGATGATAGGGCTTCTAATCGGGATCATCCCTTCAATTTACCCCAGTATCAAAATGCTAAAATTTTGGTGGTAAACGCTAACTTTGGTTGTGGTTCGAGTCGTGAACATGCGCCCCAGGCGATCGCCCGTTGGGGTATAGATGCTATTGTAGGGGAAAGTTTTGCTGAGATATTTTTGGGAAACTGTCTTACCATGGGAGTACCCTGTGTTACCACCTCCTCTGCCAACATTAAAAGCATTCAAAACCTCCTCAAGGAAAATCCCGATGTCAATATGACCTTAGATTTAGAAGATATGCACGTCAAATGTGGACGGTATAGCAGTAGTGTAAAAATGGACTCGGGAGCTAGAAGTATGTTAGTTTCTGGGAAATGGGATACTTGCGGTTTACTTACTAAAAATATTTCTCAAATCCAAGAAACCGCTACCAAACTTCCCTACGTTGCTTGGTAAACCTTAATTCACCCTCCGATAATTATTTTTCTGAGGGTTTAAAGTGGGTGGTATGGTCAAATATGATATTTAGTTACTAATTTTTACTATTTTTATGAGTCAAGATAATTTAATTCCTGTGGTAGTCAACGGTGCAGCAGGGAAAATGGGTAAGGAAGTGGTAAAGGCGATCGCCTCTAGTGATGATATGATGCTAGTGGGTGCCATCGATCAAAATCCTGGGGTGTTAGGTCAAGATGTAGGAGAAGTGGCTGGATGTGGTGCTTTAGAAGTGCCTATCATGAATGATTTAGAAGGGGTATTAGTATTGGCTACCCAGCATAAAACTCAAGGGGTAATGGTAGATTTTACCCACCCTGACAGTGTATATGAAAATGTGCGCAGTGCGATCGCCTATGGAATACGTCCTGTGGTTGGTACAACGGGATTAAGCCCCAAACAAATCAATGATCTAGCGGATTTTGCCGAAAAAGCCAGTACAGGAGTATTAATTATTCCCAACTTTTCCATCGGTATCGTCTTAATGCAACAAGCCGCCATCCAAGCCGCCCAATATTTTGACCATGTAGAAATCATCGAACTTCACCACAACCAAAAAGCTGATGCCCCCAGTGGTACAGCCATTAAAACCGCCGAAATGCTTTCAGGAATGGGAAAAACCTATAACCCCCAACAAGTAGAAGAAACCGAGCAGATAGAAGGGGCAAGGGGTAGTGTGTGCGGTGATAATATCCGCCTCCATAGTGTGCGTCTCCCCGGGTTAATAGCCCACCAAGAAATCATTTTCGGTGCCGCAGGACAGATTTACACCCTTAGACATGATACCAGCGATCGCTCCTGTTATATGCCAGGGGTTCTTTTATCTATCCGTAAAATTACCGAATTAAAATCCCTAGTTTATGGATTAGAAAAAATCATCTAATGGGGTAGGGTGGGCAATGCCCGCCAACAAATATTTGTAGCACCTCATTATCAAGAAAAAGTTTTCACTTAAAATAAATCCAAAAAATGAATTAACCTAGGATTTGAAGTTAACAATATTGTTATGAGTGAAGTAAAAGTTTTCCCTAGTAAGAGTGCCTTAATCGCCTCTGCCCAAGAATTTATCATTGACAAAATCCAAGATACCATTACTAAAAAAGGAATTTGTACCATCGCCCTTGCAGGGGGTAGCACCCCAAAACCCATTTACGAGGCGATCGCCCTCAGGGAGTTATCATGGGATAAAATCCATGTATTCTGGGGAGACGAGCGTTATGTGCCACCGACTCACCCCGACAGTAACCAAAAAATGAGCAAAGAAGCATGGCTAGATAAAGTAAATATCCCCCCCCAAAATATTCACCCCATGCCCACCACGGGTACAAATCCCCAGGGGGATGCCCAAAAACATGACCAAGAAATTAGAGATTTTTTTAACGCTCCCCAAGGCTTTCCATCCTTCGATATTATTTTACTGGGTATGGGAGATGATGGACACACCGCTTCCCTTTTTCCCCATACCAAAGCCCTTGAAAATACGGAAAATTTAGTCACCGTAGGCAACAAAGAAGAGAGTCTTAGACTAACCTTTACCGCCCCCCTCATCAACGCCTCCCATTGTGTTATCTTTCTAGTGTCAGGAAGCAATAAACAAAATGCCCTGCAACAAGTATTCAGTGAAGATTGTAACCCAAAGGCCTATCCTAGTAATATGATTCAACCCCAAGGGGAATTAATTTGGTTTATCGATAGTGATGCCCAAGGAGAATTAAAAATCATCTAAACAGATTTAGGCAAAAAAGATGCTTTTTTTGTTCCAATGAAATACTTAAAGTAATATTAATAACAAGTAAATACACCATTGCACCGCTGAAGAAATATGACATCCTCCCCCCGAAAATCTAACCTCCCTGAAAAGAATCTTCTCAATGTATTTATAAACTCTATTTTTCGCCTCAGCATCGTAGGCATCAGCTTAGGCACTATTTTTGGAAGTATATTAGCCAATATTGATTTAACCGAGCCTGTATTTCCTGACTTAAATTTACCTTTTCTGACTAAATCAGGGGAAGAAAGCGAATCATCTACCATTACCCAAGAAAGTACAGAGGTATCGGCGAATAACATAGAGACTATCCCCGAAACCCCCACTAATAATTCCTTTGTCTTTACTCAAGAATTGATGCCCTTGAGAGAAAAAATGACAGTATTATTTGAAAAATATTCCCACCTTCAACCCAGTTTATTTTTTGTAGATTTAGATAATGGGGCTTTTGTCAACATGAATGGCATGGAGGCTTTTCCCGCAGCAAGTACCATCAAAACTCCTATTTTAGTTGCTTTTTTTCAGGATGTGGATGAGGGAAAAATTTTGCTTGATGAAAAACTCACCATGACGGAGGAAACGAGAGCAACGGAGGCGGGGACAATGCAATATCAACCCCTTGGGACTCAATATACTGCTTTAAAGGTTGCTGAGGAGATGATTATTCGTAGTGATAACACTGCCACTAATATGTTAATTGAAAGGCTAGGGGGGGCAGAAGCCCTTAATCAGCGATTTAAGGAATGGGGTTTAGAATCTACGGTAATTAATAATTATCTCCCTGATTTAGAAGGTACAAACACTATTAGTGCAAGGGATTTGGCTATGACTCTGGTGAAGGTTAGTAATGGGGATTTAGTAGAAACTAGATCTAGGGATCGTCTTTTAGGTATCATGCAAAGAACTATTACTAGGACTTTGTTACCCCAAGGCATTGAACCTGATGCGATGATCTATCATAAAACTGGAGATATAGGGAAGGTATTGGGGGATGGGGGAATTATTGATATGCCCACTGGAAAACGTTATGTAGGAGCAGTTTTGGTACAACGTCCCCATAATGATTATACTGCCCGTACCATGATTCAGGAAATATCCCGTGAGGCTTACCAACATTTTAAGTGGTATCAACCTCGCCCCACGGCTAGTAGTAATTAACATTTTATCTGTATCGATAGAGACGTATCATTGAACATCTCTATCATCTCTTACCCCCATAATTAAGAGTCGCTTCCTCCATTGGTAAAGGAGTCTAACCATCGCTGTAAAGCGTTTCCTGCGGCTTCTCTACCCCCTAAACCAAAGGCAAGGGCGATCGCAACGGCAATCCCCCCAGTGAGCAAACCAAAGGCTAAATTAACGATATTAGGAGCGATACCAATTCTTTCTAGTGCCATGGCAGCTACTAATACAATGATCGAAATACGGGCAACCTGAGCTAAAAATTGAGCTTGTTGGGTACCAGAATTAATCACTAATCGATATACCAAATTAGCAAAATATAAGCCCACCGCAAAAATAATTACCCCCACTAATACTTGCCCCGCCAACAGGGAAATAAAAGCAACAACTTCCTTAAGCGCTTCAATTTGTAAAATATCCACCGCTGTAATGGTTGCCACCAACATAATGGCAATGACAAGGATGATACCCACAATTTGAGCAGGGGTTTTCGTCAGGGAATTATTTTCTACCTCAGGATTTTCCTCCATCACCACAGGGGCGCCTTGGGTAATGCCTAGCCACACAAATACGTTATTGAAACCTATATTAGTTAAAAGATTAACCAATAATTCCGCTAAATATTGAGCCCCAAAATAACCAAATCCTAAAACCACAATAGCGGCAAATAGTTTCGGTAGTATGTCCAAAACTTGATCCAACATTGCGATCGCAGGTACAGAAATAGCCTGAATTTGTAAGGCATCGAGAGCCGTAATTGCAATAGGAATTAAGATTAAGACATATACCACAGAGCCAATAACATAGGATAAAGACTGTTTTTTATTAGTAGTGGACATACCAAATTTTGCACCAATGGCATCAGCCCCACTAGCTTTCAATAAATTAGTAACAACCTTTTTCACCACTTGAGCCACAATCCAACCGATAAAAGCAATAATTAAAGCGGCAAATACATTGGGTACAACCCCCAAAATATCATTAACCAACTCCTCCAAAGGTCGTAAAGTGCCATCTAACCCTAAAATACCTAGTATAGAGGGCAAAAACAGTAAGATAATAAACCAAAAAAGAGTATTACCGATGGTATCACCGATGGCAATATCAGCCCCACTAGAGTCGGCAACCTCTCCATCTTCTTCTTGCACCTGCTGGTTTAGCTTCTCATCAAAATTAAACTGTGATAAAGTTTTTATGACGATTAACTTCACCACCGTAGCCAATAACCAAGCCACCACAAGGATAATAGCCGCCCCCCCTAAATTGGGCAAAAAGCTCATCACCTCATTTAAAAGGGCATTCAAAGGCTCAGAAACCAAATTTAGTTCCAAAGCATTGAGAAAAGCAACCACCACAAAAAGGATGATAATCCAACCGACTATTTCTGAAATCCATTTTTCAGTTTCAATTTTCTTTCCATCATCGGCATTGTCACCCATGATAAAAGCAGCTAATCGGTTATCAATGTCAGTTTTATGCAAAGATTTTCTGACAAAACCCTTAAAAATATTGGCAAAAATTAAACCAACAATTAAAATTAATATCCCCTTTCCTAAACTTAAAAGCGCACTCACTACGTCATCTGGAATTGGTAATGCTTCTTGCACTTCAGACACTTGAGCAAATAAACTAAGAGCATTTAAGTCTGGTGGAGAATCCATCATTAGTTTCATGTTCTTATGATTTGTTATTTATACAGATACCTGTTCAATATATCTATATATCCCCAATAAATCAAATGTTTTCTAATATGTGAGTAATTCTTATAAAAAATAAAAACCTATCCAACAATAGATAGGCTCAAGTAGATATGTAAAGAAAAATATTGATTAAAATTATGCAAGATGTAAATAAGCAGCTTCTTGTTCTAATTGTTGAATTAACTTTTGATTTCCTTGACTTCTAGCAACTTCTAGGCGGTGTTCCAAATTTTTTCTTAAGGTATCTCTATATGCTTTTCCTGCTTCTGCTCTCATTTGATTTTTACGGGTTATATTCATCATAATTCTAATCCTCAGTTTTAAAGGCTTTTTTACTCTATAATTCAATTCTACCTTTATTAAAAGAAAACGGTATCAATTATTACAAAAAATTAATAGATAATAGTTTAAAGAAGAAACTCCCTTGTTAATTGAAGACAAATCCAAGTAAAAAGAAAAATCTCATTTTCCATCAATTGGTAGGAAAAATTACCCCTAGGTTTTCCTCAGTTGCATTTACAAAAAGTAAACGTTATGATGGTTTTAATGACAAAAAGCATTATGGGAGTCTTCTTTATTAATGGATCAAATAGAGAAAATCATCGAAAAAATCAAAGAGTGGACTCAAAAGTTAGTGGAAGCATTAGCTGGACCACAAGCCGAGCCTGAACCAGAATTGATTCCTATTCCTGTTAGAGATCGTCGTTCCAATGGCTATCGTTAATTATCTTAATAGAAAAGTGTGTCTGACTTAAAAATCTTAGTATTGCATGGTCCTAACCTTAATCTTTTGGGACAACGAGAACCTGAAATCTACGGTAGCTTAACCCTTGATGGTGTCAATAAACTCCTTATGGAGCAAGGAAAAAAGATAGGGGTTGAGATAAGTTGTTTTCAGTCTAATCATGAGGGTTACTTAGTCGATGTAATTCATCAGGCTCTAGGAAATTATCAAGGGATTGTGATTAATGCGGGGGCTTATACTCATACGAGTGTAGCTATCAGAGATGCTTTGACAGGGGTGAATCTTCCTACGGTGGAGGTTCACCTTAGCAATATATATCGTCGTGAAGAATTTCGCCACCATTCCTACATTGCTCCCATCTCCATCGGGCAAATTAGCGGTTTTGGAGTAGATAGTTATTTATTGGGTTTACAGGCTTTAGTAAATCATTTGAAAAGTCAAAAAAATTAATTGCTTATTATCAATAATCAATGATTTATGCTCGATTATTCATTGGTTTATCTATGATCTTCCTCTGTCAATTACACGGGTAATATGATAAATTAGAATTAGTGTTAATTTGAGGTTCGTTTCGGTAACAGTGTTTGATTCCAGTATAGTAAGGTTATTCCTTGAACAGTATGGAAAGAGTCACGTCCGTCGTCTCAGTTGCCCTAGTGTAAATTAAGATTTTGGAGCAAGTCTATGTCCATATATGTTGGGAATTTATCCTATGATGTTACAGAAGAAGATTTACAAACTGTCTTCTCTGATTATGGTCAAGTAAAACGTGTTTATTTACCTGTAGATCGTGAAACTAAAAGAATGCGCGGTTTCGGTTTTGTAGAAATGTCTAGTGATAGTGAAGAAGAAACTGCAATCGAAACTTTAGATGGTGCTCAGTGGATGGGCAGACAAATGAAGGTTAATAAAGCAAAGCCTCGTGAAGAAGGTGGAAACCGTCGTGATAGATTCTAAGGTATTTCTTTAGTTTTGGTCAAATGTAGCCCCTAACATTCGTGTTGGGGGTTGTTTGTTTTTGGGTTAAAAAATACAACTTTTCGAGATAAAACATAAGTCATTATCGCTCCTAAAATACAACATATACTTAGGATAAATAAAACATTATTCACTCCAATTTGTTCTTGGACAGAAGGTAATAAATAAGCTCCTAAAATAGCTCCCCCCTTGGCGATCGCCCCTGCCAAACCAGCTCCACTAGCCCTGATGGAGGAAGGAAAAACTTCTCCTGATAATAAAAAGGTAGTAGAATTAGGCCCACCATTCATAAATAAATTAAAGAGGAAAAAACCGCCCAAAATTAAAGCAATATTAACGGTACTTTGATCAGGGAAAAAAGAAGCTATTCCTAACAAAAATAAACCCACAGCCATCCCTAAAAAACCCGTTACTTGTAAAAATATTCGACCTAGTTTATTAATTAATAATACCGCTAAAATAAATCCTAATACCAAAAAAGAATCTACTATCATCGCCCCCTGAGAAGACTTAATTTGCTGTACCAAAAAATCGGACTCATTATTAAGGGCGAGAAAAGCAATAATAGTAGGGGTAAAAATGCCAATCCCATAGGTGGCAATATCTTGTAAAAACCAAGGCAAAGAAGCAAACAAAGTATTAATACGATACCGAGGAGAAAATAAAGCCCCGTAGTTTAGAACCTCTTGCTCTTTTATTGGCTCAGTTTCAGCGGTAATAATAACCTTTTTTTCTAATAAAATAGAAGCTGATTGGGATGCTTCTTCATACTCCCCTCGATTGATATGATAAAAAGGACTTTCTAGTAAAAATTTAAGTCTTAAAAGACCTACTAAAATGCCAAAAAATGCTCCAATTCCTAACATTAATCGCCAAGCATAATGAATGGCAACCATAGAACTCTCACCATAGGAAGACTGAAAATAACTGATAACAACGATACCAACTAGCGCCCCCATAACCGTGCCAATGGCCTGAAAAGCAAAAGCACCGATGACCATCCTACCTCGGTGGCGAGAGGGTACATTCTCGGTGATATAGGCTACGCTGATGGGATAATCAGCACCAATACCAACCCCCACCAAAAATCGAGAGATAATCAAAAATGTAGTAT
The DNA here is from genome assembly GCF_054166785.1 of Cyanobacterium sp. Lineage (NCBI taxonomy): Bacteria > Bacillati > Cyanobacteriota > Cyanophyceae > Chroococcales > Geminocystaceae > Cyanobacterium > Cyanobacterium sp. The sequence goes on along the minus strand of NZ_JBSZCP010000029.1, from coordinate 7,036 downwards.
TCGGAGATAAAGCACAGGCAACACTAGCACTTATCAACAAAAATACATCGATTAAGAGCATCTTTTGGCGCCCAATCTTGTCCGTGATAGCCCCTAGGGTAAGAGAACCCACCAACGCCCCGGCGATCGCACTTACTGCTATCATAGCAGTATCATTAGTAGTAAGGGCAAAATCAAGCCTTAAAAAAGGTAAAGCAATGCCAATGACAAAAAAATCAAAGCCATCAAGGGCAATCAAAGAAGCAGATAAAAACCACAACAACCACATGGGGCGAGTGATGGGAGAATCATCCAACTGTTGAGCAAAGCTAGTCAAAGATGGGGGCGTACCTGAATAGGTGACGGGTAAAAGAATATAAAAAAAGAAGGTAGATGATTAACCTCCCTCTAAATTATAGAACAGGGGCTGAAAACCCCTTGCTCAGTCTTATTTGAAACTAGAAAAAATTATTTGATAGATGCTTTAGCACCAGCTTCTTCTAATTGTTTCTTAATAGCTTCAGCATCTTCTTTGCTAGTACCTTCTTTGATTGCTTTAGGAGCAGATTCTACTAACTCTTTGCTTTCTTTGAGGCCTAAACCAGTGATACCACGAACGACTTTAAGAACAGCCATTTTAGCATCACCGAAACTTTCGAGAACTACATCAAATTCAGTTTTTTCTTCAGCTTCTTCCGCAGCGGCAGCAGGAGCAGCCATCATCATTCCACCGACAGGAGCAGCGGCACTTACGCCAAATACTTCTTCGATTTGTTTAACTAATTCGGAAGCCTCTAAAAGACTTAGGGTTTTTAACTCTTCAACAATATTTGCTACTTTATCAGACATGATTAGATTCGATCTCCTATTTTTGTTTAATTAGAAAAAAATACAGTCAAAAGTATGAAACTTAGGCCGCTTCTTCTTGTTGGGATTTAACGGCATCAACGGCGCGGGCCAAAGAACTAGGTACTTCATTGATGCTACGGGCGATTTTCGCAGTAACAGCATTGATAGAACCAGCGATTTGAGCGATAAGCTCTTCTTTGGTAGGTAAGTCAGCTAGGGCTTTTACTTGCTCTTTGGTAAGCGCTTTGCCTTCCATTACACCGCCACGACATTCGCTTTTTTTGCGATCTTTGAGGAATGCTTGGTAAGCTTTTACGGTACCGCCGAGGTTTTCTGCGTCAGCTAAAACAAAAGCAGAGGAACCACTGAGAAATTCGTTCATGGGTTCCCAATTTGCGTCACCTTCGATGGCTTTGCTCATTAAAGTGTTTTTGGTCACTTTACAAACTCCGCCTTGTTCTCTTAGGCGATTACGCAAATCGCTAATTTCAGCAACACTAAGCCCTTGATAATCGATGACTAATGCTAGTTGAGCTTCGGCGAGTAAGCCTTTAATATCGGCTACCTCTTTCTTTTTGCTTTCAAGGGATTTAGATATTGTTCTCACCTCCTTAGGTGTTTAATTTTTGTGGTTTTTTGACCATGGTTGAGTTTAAAAAAATTCAATCATTGCCATATACCGACTTAAAATATAAAAAACCCTCACTATTTCTAGCCGGGTTTTGGGTTGATGATTTATAAGATAGTTTTTTAATATAGTTGGTTTAATTCTTTTGGGGAATTTCACCTTTTATAAGTATCTGCATCAACCTAGGCAGGAATTTTAAGCACGTTTTATGCTCCCGCTGTCTTCGGCTTGAGCCAAATTAATATATTATTTTGACTTTCCAACATACAATGATAACTGATTTTCTTGCTTAAGTCAATAGTTTACACAAAAAAGTTAGGTGTTGCTTATTTTGATTATGCTATATTGATAATCTAATACTAGAACTATTACTACTATTGCCCATTGCTGCTAAGCATATCCTTTCAGGATCGCCCTTTGAAGCTCGTTAAGTTGGAGAGGTTTGGTGAGAAAATCGTTCATACCCACCGATAAACAAAGGTTTTGGTCTTCGGGAAGGGCATTGGCAGTCAAGGCGATAATGTAGGGGCGATCGCCCGTTAGGGTGTTTCTAATTTCTTGGGTAGCTTCAATACCGCCCATTTCAGGCATTTGTAAATCCATCAAAATGAGATCGTAGTCTTGTTGGGCAACTTTTTCTAACACCTGTAAACCATTAACAACAACATCAGCTTTATAACCTAATTTTTTGAGCATTAAAAGAGCTACTTTCTGATTAACTCGATCATCTTCAGCCAGCAAAATTTTAAATTCAGACCTATCTTTTGGAGAATTTGAAGGGATTATATTCGGACTAAATGGATAAGAAAAAGCTGATTCTTCAGCAATGGGAAGATGGAGGGTGAAATAAAAGGTAGAGCCAGATTTCGTCTCGGGGGAAACAGTCCAATTTTCAGGGGGAGTACCGCCGATGTTGCCCCCACTTTCGACCCAAATTGTGCCTCCCATAAGGTTGATTAAACTCTTGGAGATGGCCAGTCCTAACCCTGTACCGCCATATTTACGGCTGATGGATGTATCTGCTTGGGTGAAGGGAGTAAATAGTTGGGAAATGCGATCGCCCTTAATACCAATGCCACTATCCTCAATGGAGATAACTAGAGACTGGGTAGAATTATCCCCCAAAAAAGAACCATCGCCCTCAACATTAATTTTAATAAAACCTTCAGCGGTAAACTTAAAAGCATTACTAATCAAATTGAGGAAAATCTGCCGAATACGGGAACTATCCCCCATCAACTCAGGCGCCACAGAATCATCAATATGATATTGAAAATCAATGGTTTTGTCCGTAACCTGTTTAGAAAAAAGTAGAGTAATAGACTTTATCAACTCATGGAGAGAAAAAGACTCTTGCATCAACTCTAATTTACCCGATTCAATTTTGGAAAAATCGAGAATATCATTAATAATCGTCAACAGTACCTTTCCGCTTTCCTCGATGGTATCCACCAACTCCCTTTGTTCGGGGGAAAGAGAAGAAAGAGCGAGAAGTTGAGCCACCCCTATCACTCCATTCATGGGGGTACGAATTTCATGGCTCATATTAGCTAAAAAATTACTTTTTGCCCGTGCGGCGGCTTCTGCATCGTCCTTGGCTTGGGCTAAAGCGACGGCTGTTTGTTGGGCTTCAGTAATATCCCTTGATACTCCCACCGTCATAATCACATTACCTTCATCGTCAAAAATGGGAGATTTGATAGTGGAAAAACATCTTTCTACCCCATCATAACGGAGGGCTTTTTCTTCAATGATGAGAGATTTTTTAGTTCTGGCTACAGTAGCATCATCCTTAATATATTGAGCGGTATATTCAGGTTTGTTGTGGGGAGCATCAATAAGTCCCTGTAATTCCTCCAAGCTCATATTATAAAAGTCTCGGAAGGCTTTATTTGCCCATACATACTCTGCATTAATATTTTTGACCAAAATCATGTCTGAGGTGGAATCAAGAATTTGATGATACTTTTGTTCGCTTTCCCTGAGAGCTTCTTCTGCTTCTTTGCGATCGCTTATATCGTAAACATATCCATACCATGTGGTACTACCATCTATTTCCTTTTGAGGGGTAGCCTGTCCTAATACCCACGTTATCTTATCTTCTTGGTAACAAACTCTATATTCACATCTCCAAGTGGTCATGGTTTCAGCGGAGTGCATGATTAAATCAATCATTCTACCCAGATCATCGGGATGGATGCGCTCGAAGATAGGATCTGCACTATCGTAAACATCGGAAGGTTGTAAACCGAATAAATCAGTGACACCCTTACTCATATAAGGACAGTAAGAAGTACCATCGGGTTTAAGAACATATTGATAAATCATCCCAGGAACGTTGGCAGGAATTTTTTCAAGGCGATGTTGGGCATCAACCTGTTTTGTAATCTCTATCATTACCCCTGTCCAGACTACATCACCATTGGTTCTTTTCTCGGGGCGATCGTTGGCTTGTAACCATTTGAGCTTACCACTGGGGGTAATAATTCTAAACTCAAAAACACTAGGTTGTAGGTTAAGGGCAGAATGGGATGTTGCTTCTTCAAATTGGGAAATATCCTCAGGATGAATTAAGCGAGTAAAATTATCAATATCATTTACCAGTTGCTCAGGGGATAACTCTAAAATATCTTCCGCTGCCTGACTAGCATATTCAAAATATTGCCGACCATCGAGGGTCATTACATAAGTGTAAATCATACCCGGACAGGAGAGAGCCAATTGATTAAATTTTTCTTGACTATCCCTAAGCTCTATTTCTGTTTGTTTGAGTTGGGTAATGTTTCTCCCTAATGAGTGGATTTCTATTAGTTTTCCTGATTCGTCAAAAAATCCTTGGTTGAGCCATTGTGTCCAAAGAATATCTCCTTTACCGTTAAGGTTTCTATTTTCGATGTAAAATTCAGGATTTTCGGGGGACATTTTTAACACCAACGCCATAATTTTTTCCATATCATCTGGAAAGACTACCTCTGACCATTTTTTGCCGATGGTTTCTTCGGAGGGAAGATTAAGGGTTTCGGAAAATGAGTTGTTGGCAAAAATAATTATGCAGTCTGGATTGGTTTTTTCATTGATTAAGTGCGATCGAATTACGAAGTCAGTTTGTTGCTCTACCAATTGCCGATAGCGAGTTTCATTTTGATTCATGGTTTGTTGAATTTGACTCGCCATGGAGAAAAAAGATTTAGATAATGTTTCGATTTCACTAATGTTAGTATAATTTTTTTTTGGATACTTGATGACATTTCCCTGAGCAAAATTATCGTTAGCTTTTAATAATTTCGATAATGGTTTACTAATTTTTTTGGCAGTTAAAATACTGATGAGGGTAGCACTAATGAAAGTTAAAAGGGAAATTATAATGGTATTGTCAAGGTTGCGTTGAATTTCGGCGGTAAAGTCTTGGGAAGGAACAATGGTAAGAATAGCTAACTCTAAGCCATAGTCATCTTGATAGGGGGTGATCTTAACAAAAACTTCTGAATTATGTAAAAAAAGACTTTCGTCTAACTGTGTAAGATCATAGCCCACCCGAAGAGATTCATTGATTAACTCTAGGGCAGAATCAACCATGGGATCTCCTATTTCTTGGGGTGTAATTCTTTGGGCTATGCCTTGGGCATTGAGGGTAAATGGTGGTTGTGGGTAGGAAGTGGCAATTAATGATCCTGATGAACTTACAATAATTAGTTTTCCTGTTTCACCGACTCTGATGGGGTTAAGAATTTCGCTAATTTTTGACAGGCTCACATCCACAGACACCACCCCCATGACTTGCTGTTCGTTATCAAATACGGGGGCGCTGGCACTGATATATAAATCATTAGGAATTTCTGGCCAGTGGTAGGGATGAGTCCACAGTGCTTTTTTCTGAGTTTTGGGTTCAGTAAACCATGCTTGGTCGTGGATATTTGTAATGGATTCTTCTAAATATTCGTCGGTGATGTTGCCTTGATTGTCGGATTTGTAACGATAAATGGTGTTGATTTCTGGTTGACGAATGATGCTAATTTCATTGTCCATTTTCCCATGACCTGCTCCCACAAATTCTCGGTTGATGTTACCGTAGCTAAAGTACACGACATCATATGTTTGCAATTGTTGCCAAAAGTATTTGCCTAGTTGTTCAAAGTTATTGGTATCGAGTAGTCCTGATGTTATTAATCTTCTGTTGAGTTGGTTTATTTCTTGGGCTTCTTGAAAATAGTTATCAAGGGTGTGGGTTACTTTTTCGGCGGTTTTATCCATCAACTGATTACTGAGTTTGTGGACGTTTCTTTGTCCGCTACTATAGGATACGTAGCTGATGATGCTCACTGCCCCAAAAATTTGACAGACAAAGGGGGTAATAATTATCCATCTTAGGGGAATTAGTTTATCTTTTTTTTTCCTTTGTGAACGGTTTAAGGGCGATCGCATTTTAAGAGCTACGTTGCAAAGTATTTTTTTACCATTGTATAGTTAAAGAATGGCAAATATAAATTATCAAAGAAGAAAATCAATAAATATTAATATAGTTACCCTACAAAAACAAATTGTTATCACACCATAGAAAATATTAGGGTTTAGAAACAAAAAAACAAAGTTTAAAATCACATAACATAGGTTATTCCCTGTAAACAAAACTATTACATTTATCCCTATCTAAAGTTTATTTATAATGATAGAAAAAATTCAAAAAAGTTTAAATACAAAAAAAATCACTAACTTTTTAGCCATAGGGGGAGTATGTGGGATTTTACACTTAGGAATACTATATGGATTAACTTCTGTTTTAGAGATAAACTATTTGATTTCTACGACAATTGCCATTTTCTCTGTAAACTTTGTTAGTTTTTATTTAAACAAAAAGTGGACTTTTAAAACTAGAAAAAAACTTTTTTGGCGAGAGCTATGGAAGTTTTATAGTGTCATGGCTTCTAGTCACTTTCTTAATATATTGGGAGTATTTATTCTGGTAGATATGGCAAAAATGGGTTATTTAATAGCCAATATTTTTTGCACAGCAATATTAACTCCTGTGAACTACTTTTTTCATCATAGTTGGAGTTTTAAGAAGAGGAAGAACAAAAAATATCGGTCTTAGATTGTTACAGCCCGGGGGTTGTTTGAGAAAATAATTTATCCCAATCTTTGGTGATTTGAGCTTGGGGAAAATCCTCTGGTTTTGAGATTAAATCAAAGGCTTTATTTCGAGCATGGGGGGCGCTCAGGGATGCTATAACGGTATGGGCAACATCACCTCGGGGAATGGAAGTGGGTACACCATCGGGGGGAGAGCTTAGGAAGTTATCATCTTTGCCGACTATTGAACCTCCCCTGCCTGAAGGCGAGGGGATTCCCATATAGACTCTTAACTAGACCGTAGTCTCCGTCAGAACGCCATTACTGGGCTGTTTATTTTACTTCCACAGGCGCACCGACCGCAGAAGGATTAAAAAATTTATTTATTTTTTCGACTTTGCTATCAATGCTTTAACTTACCAAGCGCGTCACCATTACATTTTCTTGGGCGATATTTGTCCCGACGAAAGAAGCTAGGGAAGTCAATCCCTTGAATACCTTACGCACATTACT
>NZ_JBSZCP010000028.1:0-17355 GCF_054166785.1 Cyanobacterium sp. | reverse complement strand
TATAAAATAGCGACATCGAATCAGATAATAGCCCAAGATAGTAACTTAAAATAAGTTTTTTAAATAATTTCTTTTACTGCCATTATTGATCCCTTACCTATATTGTGCAAGATGAAAGGGTAAACCATCCAATCAAATTACCAATTGACTCTACTCGTTACGGTCATTAACCAAGGGTGAATAAACCAAAATAACAGGGTAAATGCCGTTACACCTACGTAGGCAGGTTTTAAAAATTCTTTACCTTGTAAGGTTTGTCTCCCGTCAAAGATTGCTAAACCGGGTAAAACGGAGGTTCTTTCTTTCACTTTCAAAAAGGCTTCTCCATAACGTTCAGTGAGTCTTTTATCTCCATGCCACACGGCAAAAAGATGATGGGCAATTAAACCAAAGGAGGTGACCATGGTAAAAGTTGTACCCAGCCAAATGGTGTGGGCAATGCACCAGATAACCTGTCCTACCATCTGGGGATGTCGGGTAATGCGGATGATTCCTGATTCGTACAGATGTACTTGAGGTTTTTGGATGGCGGCAATTTCCAATAGGTTGAAGGTCGCTGGGTAAAGAAATATGAAGGAAATGGCTGACAATATCCAAACGATGGTTTTTACTCCCGATACATCCTGTAAATGCCATAGTACGGCGCCATCATAGCGATGGTTGAAAAAATAAATAATTAATACCGTGGCAAAGGGAATGCTCACAAGGGCAAACAATACCCGATATAGCCTTGCTCCTATTTTACTTTCTCCCCATGGACGCAGGGCTGCTAAACCGCTATGGGCGATCGCAAAGCCCCCTAACAAACCGAGCATAATAAGGTGACTAGGGGTTAACCATTGAGGGAGATTAACCACTGCCAATGGGGAGGGAAAATATTGAGGAAAAAAGTTAATTATTTCTACCGCAAAGGGGATCATAAAGTTTATACTTATGGGATAAATATATAATAAATACTTATTTTACTGATTACCTAGATCTTATCAATAAATAGGGTCAAAACTGATCCCAATCTATTTAATATCTAGTTTTGGTCATTATTTTCAGAAAATAAATTAAAATTTTAAATAACGAAATCTAATTTTACTATGGCTGAGATTCCTTTTTCCCTTGATCAATTACGGATTTTGAAGGCAATTGCCGAGGAGGGTAGTTTTAAACGGGCAGCAGACAGTCTTTATGTTTCTCAACCTGCCATCAGTTTACAAATACAAAATTTGGAAAAACAACTCACAGTACCTTTATTCGACAGGGGAGGAAGGAAGGCTCAATTAACAGAAGCAGGAAATCTTTTACTTGCCTATGGGGAAAAAATTATTACCCTCTGTCAAGAAACCTGCCGTGCGATCGAAGATTTGCAAAATTTACAGGGAGGAACTTTAATTGTCGGGGCTTCCCAAACCACGGGAACATATTTACTACCCCGCATGATCGGCTTATTTCATCAAAAATATCCCTATGTTTCTGTACAACTGCAAGTCCATTCCACCCGTCGCACCTCTTGGGCGGTAGCAAACGGACAAGTTGACTTAGCCATCATTGGCGGTGAAGTGCCTTCGGAGTTACAAGAAGTATTAGAAATTATTCCCTACGCAGAAGATGAATTGGCGTTAATCATTCCTTCTAATCATCCTTTTGCTGAACAGGAAACCATCGCCACAGAGGATTTATATCATCTTAATTACATTACCCTCGATTCTCAATCCACCATTCGTAAAGTAATTGATCAGGTTTTAACCCGTAGCGGTATCAATACCAATGATTTAAAAGTGGAAATGGAACTAAATTCCATCGAAGCCATTAAAAATGCGGTTTTATCAGGATTAGGAGCTTCTTTTGTGTCCGTTACCGCCATTGAAAAGGAACTAAAAATGGGAGTTTTACACCGCGCCCCCATTGAAGGGGTAGAAATCAGAAGAACTCTTTCTGTTATCGTTAACTCCAATCGTTATCGCTCAAAGGCTGCCGAGGCATTTATTAAGGAAATATTACCCCAGTTTTCCACGGAAAATTATAATCAATCCCTCGAAAAGTTGTCCCAAGAAAAGCAAGTATTTCTCGAAAAAACAGAGGTGGAAATTACAGAAGATATTTAGAAAATGCTCACAAGGGGCGTAAACCCCTTGTCTTATGGGAAAACCAAATATAAATTATTTATGCCTGTTTGGGTACACGAGTTACGACTTTATCAATTAAACCGTAGTTCACGGCTTCCTCGGCGGACATAAAGAAGTCTCTTTCGGTATCTTCTTCCATTTTTTCGATGGGTTGTCCTGTATGACTAGCCATGTAATGATTTAGTTGTTTTTTGAGATATAAAATCTCTTTGGCTTGAATTTCGATGTCTGTGGCTTGTCCTTGCGCACCGCCAAGGGGTTGGTGAATCATAATACGAGAGTTGGGTAAGCTCATTCTTTTTCCTTTTGCCCCTGCACTGAGTAAGAATGCTCCCATACTGGCTGCTAAACCAACACAAATGGTACACACATCGGGCTTTACTTGGTTCATGGTATCAAAAATACCTAGTCCTGCGGAGACTGAACCACCGGGGGAGTTGATATAGAGATAAATATCTTTTTCAGGATCTTCTGCTTCTAATAGTAGTAGTTGAGCGACTAGGGAGTTGGCTAGTTCGTCGGTTACTTGTTGTCCTAAAAATACGATTCTTTCTCTCAATAGGCGAGAGTAAATATCGAAGGCGCGTTCACCTCTGCCAGAGGTTTCTATTACGGTTGGTACCATGGAGTTTTCCTTTTTATTTTTGTGTATTCCTGTATTTTCTGATTGTGACACAGATCAAGTTATCTCACCATTAACTCATGAGTTGTTTTATCTTTTCGGTTACTTCTGAAATGGTCAAGTGGTCGGTATTAATGGCGATCGCATCGGGGGCTTGTTGTAGGGGGGCTAGTTCACGGGTACTATCTAAAAAGTCCCTTTGGGCAATGTCGGCCTCTAGTTGTTTTATGTCAATATCTTTTTCCCCCTGTTGTTGGAGATCGTGCGATCGCCTGATGGCCCTAGCACTAACGGAGGCGGTGAGAAATATTTTTAAATCAGCATCAGGAAATACATTTGTTCCTATATCTCGTCCTTCGGCAATGAGTCCGCCCTGTTGTCCATAAACTTGTTGCAGTGTGACTAATTTTTGTCTGACGGCTTTTTGGGCAGCGATTTGAGATACATTTTTGGTGACGGCGGAGGTACGTATGGCGGTGGTTACATCCTGTTGATTAACTTTTACGGTAACGGGTAATTTTAAATCCTCATTGGGGGATAATTCAATGTCCGCTTTTTCTACTTCAATGGCGATCGCACTGGTATCATCTAAAGCTATTCCCTTGTCCATGATTAACCATGTAATGGCACGATACATCGCCCCCGTATCAAGGTACAATAACCCCAACTCATGGGCTAATTTTCGGCTAATGGTGGACTTTCCAGCCCCCGCAGGACCATCGATGGCAATAATAGGTTTTTTCACTTTTAACATTAAATTATCAATTAAACGGGTAGTACCACAATAGGCGGCGATCGCCATTAATCCTATCTCCTCAATAGTTGCCAAAGGCTCAAGGCTAACAGGATCAACAATTTCCAAATATTGTACCTCGATTGTCGGAACTTGTTCTAACACCTTCATCGCCCCATCGATTAAACTTTTTACCCTTCTTTCTCCCCTCAAAAAAGCAGAATTAGCCACATTTAAACAGCGATATAGCACCGTTGCCTCCTGTTTTTGCTCAGGGGTTAAATATTGATTTCTTGAACTCAGTGCCAACCCCGAATCTTCTCGAATAATAGGGCAAGATTCTATAATTACGGGGATAAATAAATCACTCACCATACGTCTAATGATTGCCACCTGTTGTGCATCTTTTTGCCCAAAAAACGCCATGTCAGGTTGTACGAGATTAATTAACTTAGTGACAACGGTAGCTACCCCTTGAAAATGCCCTCGTCTATATTTTCCACATAGTACCGACATCATCGATGCTGGAGGTGTGACAAAAGTGGTATCTTCCTCTAGGGCTTTCATATCCTCCTCAGAAGGAATAAATAAGACATTAACCCCCAAATTGCGACATATAATTTCATCTTTTGCCAACTGTCGGGGATATTGTTTTAAATCTTCATTTTCTCCAAACTGTAAAGGGTTAACAAAAATGCTTACCACCACAAAATCCGTCGATAATCTAGCCCTTTTAATTAAACTCTCATGACCATTATGTAACGCTCCCATGGTTGGTACAAAGCCAACTTTTTTTTGCCCCACCGTCACTAATGCTTTTCTTAATTCTGATATATCACGAACTATATCCATTACAAATATTTTATTATTATATACAATATACTTATTCTATTATCTCAAAAAAATAGACAATTCAAGCAATAAAAAATAAAGTTTTATTTCAAGTATTAAAAAATATACCATTATGGTTCAATAAACTTTATATAGTAACTTTGAAAAATTTACCGTAATTCTAGCTCATGGCTTTTATTCAAAAATATCTTAATTAAATAAGATTTTAAATGCCCTAAATCATATATTCTTAAATAATCTCTTTACTTCTTGCCATTCTAAGCCGTCACTAATTATTCTCTACACTGTTTTTTTTGACGATAATCTGCTATCTTACATCAAAACAAATGTCATTTTTTTTAGTTTCATGAGCATATTTGAATCAATATTGTTAGGAATTATTCAGGGAATTTTTATGTTTTTCCCCGTGAGTTCCACCAGTCATTTAGTTTTAACCCAACATTGGTTAATTCAGAGGGGCTCAACAATTCCTGCCCCCGAAAGTCCTGAAATGATTTTTTTTGATTTAATTGTTCATGTGGGTACTCTTGTTTCCATTGCGGTAGTTTTTCGTAAGAGTCTGAGTCGTTTTATCTATCGAGTTTGGCAAGATTTAGTTAGTGTGGTTAATAATCCTAAGTCTTTACCTCGTAAACCCTTTACTTTTAATTTATTCCCCAAAGAAACTTCTTCCCTCAGTAAAATAAAGCAAGATAGACGAGATGAAAAGCTCTATCTACGTTTAGCACTATTGGGGATGTTATCTGTTTTTGTCACTGGCTTAATTGGTTTTCCCCTCAAATCAGTATTTAAAGAAGTATTTGCCACCCCCAGTGCGATCGCCATTACCCTCAGCATTACAGGGATATTACTCTGGTACACAGATACAAAATTAAAACAACCTAGAGGACTAAGGGAAATAAACCCCTATGTTGCCACCGTCATCGGTATCGGACAAGGATTAGCCCTCATACCCGGTTTAAGCCGTAGTGGCATGACCATTTCCTTCGCCTTGTTTGCCGGGTTAAAACGTCAGTGGGCTGCTGAATATAGCTTTTTCATCGCCTTCCCCACCATTCTCGGAGCAACCCTACTTCAACTAATCGAAGTATCTCAGGCTGACTCCATGGCAATCGACCTCTTACCCCTAACTGTTGGTTTTATCGTTTCCGCCATAGTGGGTATTTTTGCCCTACAAATTGTTCTCAACTTCCTCTATCGAGCCAAATTTCGTTATTTTTCATACTATCTCTGGGTACTTGCTATCATCGTCGCATTCGGCATGGGAAACATTTGACAATGAACAATTGCCCATTCCTTGCCCCCAATTACCCCATTTTTCCATAGATTGATTCTGCAATAAATGCCAAAGTATGATAAGCTAGGGAAGCTATACTAAAAATATTAAAAACAAAAGTCGTAGGGAAAAAAAGCGCAATCGAATATGGGCAATAAGCCAACCATCGCCGTATCTCATCTAGGATGTGAAAAAAATCGTATCGATTCTGAGCATATGCTCGGTTTACTAGCACAATCAGGTTATCAAATTGATAATACCGAAGAACTAGCCGACTATGTGATTGTCAACACCTGTAGTTTTATTGAATCTGCCAGACAAGAATCTGTCAGAACCTTAGTAGAGTTAGCAGAAAGTAATAAAAAAATTATTATCTCAGGTTGTATGGCACAACACTTCCAAGAAGAGCTACTAGCAGAATTACCCGAAGCTGTGGCATTGGTAGGTACAGGAGATTATCAAAATATTGTTGATGTGATTCAAAGGGTTGAAAAAGGAGAAAGGGTAAAAGCTGTTTCTGCTCAACCTACTTATATTGCCGATGAAAATATACCTCGTTATCGCACCACCACCGAAGGAGTTGCCTATTTAAGGGTAGCCGAAGGGTGTGATTATAGTTGTGCTTTTTGCATTATTCCCCATCTCAGGGGAAAACAAAGATCCAGAACCATTGAATCTATTGTTAATGAAGCCAAGCAATTGGCTGATCAAGGGGTTCAAGAATTAATTTTGATCTCTCAAATTACCACTAATTATGGCGTTGACATTTATGGTGAACCCAGATTAGCAGAGTTATTAAGAGCTTTGGGTAAGGTAGATATTCCTTGGATTAGAATCCATTATGCTTATCCCACAGGTTTAACCGATAAAGTTATTGAGGCTATTCGAGAAACCCCCAATGTATTACCTTATTTGGATTTACCCCTACAACATTCCGATCCAGATATTTTAAAAGCAATGAACCGCCCTTGGCAGGGTCAGGTAAACGATCGCATCATAGAACAAATTAAAATTGCCCTCCCCGACGCAGTAATGCGGACGACATTTATTGTCGGATTTCCGGGAGAAACGCAACAAAACTTCAAACATTTGTTACAATTTGTAAAAAGGCATCAATTTGATCATGTGGGAGTGTTTACATTTTCCCCCGAAGAAGGAACTAAAGCCTATAACCTAGGTAATCAAGTTCCCGAAGAGGTAAAAATCGCTCGTAGAAATGAATTAATGGTAATACAACAACCCATTGCGGCGGCTAAAAGTGAAGCCGAAATCGGCAAAGTAGTTCCCGTTTTGATCGAGCAAGAAAACCCTGCCACTGGAGAATTAATCGGTCGTTCTCCTCGTTTTGCCCCCGAAGTAGATGGCATAGTCTATGTCCGTGGCGAAGCCAACCTAGGTTCAATAACATCAGTCAGAATTACTGATGCCGATGTCTATGATCTCTATGGTGAAATTGAAATAAGTCAGTAAATATTTATAGTCCAGTTTTATTCACTGGGTTGACCAACCGTTTACGGCTTGTATATCAAGGAAGAGTTTACTATGAAGTAAGAACCAAAAAGTAGGGAATAATTCCATAATATTATGAAATTATAGATTCCGTAAATCCTTTGATCCCGTACCCTTAACCAGTTTTGCTTCATTTCAGGTTTTCCCCCAATTCATCTGTGGAGACATCTTTACAGTTCACAATTAAAATAAAATACAGATGACAACTTCTTTCGCAAGTTTAGGACTTTCAGAAACTCTCGTTAATCAATTAGAAAATATTGGTTTTGATACTCCTACTAAAATTCAAACCCTCGCCATTCCTGAATTAATTGCAGGTCGTGATGTGGTGGGACAATCGCAAACTGGTACGGGTAAAACCGCTGCTTATTCTTTGCCTATTTTGGACAGAATCGATAAGAGTGATAAAAATGTACAAGCTCTTATCCTCGCTCCTACCAGAGAATTAGCCCAGCAGGTAGCAGAAGCCTTTAAGGATTTAATTGGTAGAGAGAAAATTTTTGTTACCACCGTCTATGGTGGTCAATCCATGGAGCGTCAAATTCGCTTCTTAGAAAAGGGTTCTCACATTGTAGTGGGTACTCCAGGACGTATCATTGACTTACTCAATCGTAAGCATCTTAAGCTCGATAATTTACGCTATGTAGTATTAGATGAAGCCGATGAGATGTTGAGTATGGGCTTTATTGATGATGTTAAAACCATCCTCTCCCGTACCCCTGATTCTCGTCAAACCACTTGTTTCTCGGCTACTATGCCCAAGGAAATTCAATTGTTGGTTAAGGAGTTTATGACTGATGCGGTTAATGTAACTGGGGAAAAACCTCAGGATACTCCTTCTCGCATTGAACAGGTAGTTTATATGGTGCCTCGAGGTTGGTCAAAAATTAAGACCATTCAACCCATCCTAGAAATTGAAGATCCCCAGTCGGCGATCATCTTTGTGCGTACTAAGCGTACTGCTTCTGAGTTAACTTCTAAGTTACAGGAGGCTGGGCAAAGTGTGGATGAGTACCACGGTGATTTGAGCCAACAGCAACGGGAGCGCTTGATTCAACGTTGGCGTGATGGCAAAATTAAGGTAGTGGTAGCCACTGATATTGCTGCCCGTGGTTTGGATGTGTCGGATTTGACCCACGTATTCAACTTTGATTTACCTGATAACACGGAGACTTATATTCACCGTATCGGACGTACGGGAAGGGCTGGTAAGGAAGGTAAAGCCATTGCTTTGGTAGAACCTAGCGATCGCCGTTTATTGCGTCAAATTGAGCGTCGTTTAAAACAGTCCATTACCGTGGAAACTGTACCTAATCGTTCCACCGTAGAAGCAAAAAGAATGCTTAAGCTCAAGGATCAAATTAAAGAATCCCTCAGCGGTGAGCGTTTAGCCTCTTTCCTTCCCATGGTTAAGGAATTACATGGAGAATATGATCCCAGTGCGATCGCAGCGGCAGTATTACAGATTCTTTATGATCAAAACTGCCCCGCATGGTTACAACAGGATTGGGAAGTTCCCCCTCCAGCAACTCCTAAACCCAATGTCGGTGGTAAAAAATACGGCCGTGGTGGTGGCGGTAAATATAACCGTAGTAAATCTAATTACGGCGGCGGAAAACCCAGTCGTAAATACGATCGCCCCCAAGTAAGATAATTTTAAATCTTTAAAGTCTTTCCCCCCTTTTTTGAAGGGGGTTTTTTATGGTTAACAAATAACCTTCTCAATCATTTCCATATACTTTTCTCGGGCAATATCTTTCGTAAAGTGAGAAATAAAATACTCTCGCCCCGCCTTACCCATAACTTTTGCCAGTTCAGGATTACTTTGTAACAATAAAATAAAATCCGCTAACTGTTTACTCTCTCCATTAGCAAAAGTTTCACCACACTTAACTTTTTTGATTAGAGAATGTAAAAAAGATTGTTCCGGACAAACTATTGCCGTGGGTAATCCCGTTGCCAACGCACTATACAACTTACTAGGAGAAACTATGCCATCCATATCTTTATCCATAGAAATTAACAACAAATCTCCTGCTGTCAAAGAATAGGGCAAAACTTCTTTATCTTGGTAAGGAAGTAAAAGAATATTATCGAGCTGAAACTTTTCTATCTGTTCTTCAATAAAACTATATTTAGCCCCCCCCCCAATCATTAAAAATTTTATCTGAGCCGATTGCAAAAACTTAGCAGCTTCAACAATAGTCTCCATATCGTGACAACGCCCCATATTGCCAGAATAAATAACAGTAAACTGATCAACTAAATCATATTTCTCAGCAAACCAGTTATCTTTTTTATTTTTAGGAATAATTTTATTTTCATCAGCCCAATTATGAATAATTTTAATTTTATTTTTAGTTTGAGGATAACGATACTCAAATAATTGCTTCATGGAGTCATCTAAAACAACAATATTGGAAGCATCTTTCCAAGTGTAACAATTGAATTTTTGCCACATTTTGATTAACCAATGATTCTTCGGCATGACATTCAGAGTCGTCAACACATCAGGATAAACATCGTAAACAATATAAATACAGGGTTTTTTAAATAACTTATGAGCAATATTTCCTAACCATGGTAAAAAAGGTGGCGCACTGGTAAAGATAACTAAATCTTTCTTATATCCATGCTTAATAATGTGCAGAGAAGCACGGAGAAAAAAAAGTAGTGAAAGAATAGCTTTTGCTCGTATTCTTTTAGAGAACATATTAATGAGTTTAGTTCTCCTTACTTTGATATTATGAATCTGTTCCCGTGAAGGGGTTTTTGTGGAGGTTGATTGATCAAAAGCATAGCTTGGAGTCCCTGTAAAAACTTCCATGGTAAAATTTTTGGGATCCATGTCTATGAATAAGTCATATATTAACTGACCTGTTGGGGCGTAATCAGGGGGAAAAAACTGGGTAATAACCAGTATATTTTTTTTCATCAAATCTAAATTTAATTTTATAATCTAATTTTACATAAGGTTATCCAACATTAGAGGTTTTGTGCCATACTTCAGCTTAATTTTTGATTGGTTGATGTTTTTTCCTCTAGTCTTGAAAAATTTGATATGATCATTCTATTTCAGAAATGGGTAAAAATTTCCAAATTATTTCAATCAGTTATGAATCTTATAATTATCTAAATTTCTCTTCAGATGGAAGACCAAGTCAACGTTTGTCTAATTTATTGATCTATTCACTGACAGCACATTAAGATCAAGTATCATATCAACCCTTTGTGGGATATTGTCGAATCACTAAATTTCTATTAATATTTATTTTATGGAAGAATTACTGGCTTATTTAAAAATAATCTCTAAGAGATGGATATCTTCATCGATAGTTTTCATTGCAGTGGCATTTGTGTTGGGTTACCTTCGCTCAGAAAATAGTGTTCCCCTTTATCGTGCATCTGGTCTAGTAATCTTCGATTTAAGTAGCTCTCAAGCACAAAATCCTTTTACAATCTCTCAAGAGTCGAAACTGAGTAATGACATCATCATATTTAAGTCAGATTCTATAGTTCAAAGGACCATAGATAATTTAGATATTCCTTCACCTATTGGTACACAACAAGTTATTGATAACTTAACAGTAACTAACCCAGATCGAACCGACGTTCTTACCATCTCCTTTGTCCATGAAAATCCGGAAATATCTGCACGGGTTGTTAATGAACTTATTAATACATTCGCAGAGTTTGACCAAGATGTAAATTTAAATCAAGCGAGAGAACTAAGTCTTTTTTTACAAGAACAAATACCTCAAAGTCAAGCAGAATTAGAAGCTACGGCAAATCAATTACGTAATTTTAAACAAGAGAATCTAATTATCGACATAGGCTCAGAAGCAGCGACTACATCAAGAATTATAGGAGAATTAGACGGGCAAGTAGCACAGGTAACGGCAGAGTTATCAGCTCAAAGAACAAGACTTAATGCCTTGCGGGAAGTGTTTCCTATTGATGCTCAACAGGCTTTAAATTCTAGTTTTATTAATGATGCTCCTATAGCTAATTCCTTGCTTAATCAAATAAAGGAAACTAGAACCGAGCTTGAAAAGAAAAGAGTTTTATTAGCTGATGAACATCCGGATGTTATTCTCTTACAAGGACAGTTAGATGTTTTGGAGCAACAGTTTCAGAATTATACAAAAAATGTTAACGTTACGGGAGAATCTTTTCAGGGAAATTTAAATAATATTTTTCAGCCGGGTGAAGAACAAATTTCTTTATTGAGTGAATATGCTTCCATTGAGAGGGAAGTACAAAGTCTGGAATCGAAGCTAAGTTCTTTGAATGATTTAATTGCAACTTATCGACAAAGAGTCAATATTCTCCCTGATTTAGAGTTTGAACAGCAGCAGATAGATCAAGAACTAAGTATTCGGCGTCAGTTATTAAATAATTTAATTACTAATTTTCAAGATACTCAACTGGCGATGAATAATACCAATAGTAGAATAAGAACTATTGAATATGCACGGGTACCTGATGAACCTGCAATTAATAGAAGAATTACTTATTTAGTACAAGGTATCTTGGCAGGAGTTATCCTAGCATCTTTGGTGGCTTATCTATTAGAGCAGGTTGATCAAAATATTAAAAGCGTTGATGAAGTTAAAACTTACTTTGATAAACCAATATTGGGTCAAATTGCTAAATTTGAAGGTTCTCTTAGTAAAGCTGGAAGTGCTTCACCTATCAAGGACGAAAAAATGGAACTTTTGGCTGAAAACTTCAAAAGAGTTTTTATTAACTTAAATTTTATGAATTCCTTGGGAGAACCAGTTAAGGTTATTACAATTTCTAGTAGTGTACCTGATGAAGGAAAAAGTACAACTTCTTACAATTTGGCGATCGCCGCGGGAACTTTAGAACAAAAAGTATTATTAGTAGAAGCGGACTTAAGAAACCCTAGCCAAAAAGGAATTTTCGGTGTTGCTGAAGAAACAAAAGGTTTAAGGGATTTACTACAAAAAAATAACACTAACGAGCCTGCTGATTTTATCCAACCTTCAAGTATGGATAATGTTGATGTCCTATTCGCTGGTCGTGCGCCATCGGATCCCCTAACCTTACTTGCATCCCATGAGATGTTTTTACTAACCGAGAAATTAAA
The DNA here is from genome assembly GCF_054166785.1 of Cyanobacterium sp. Classification (NCBI taxonomy): domain Bacteria; kingdom Bacillati; phylum Cyanobacteriota; class Cyanophyceae; order Chroococcales; family Geminocystaceae; genus Cyanobacterium; species Cyanobacterium sp. The sequence goes on along the minus strand of NZ_JBSZCP010000028.1, from coordinate 5,133 downwards.
GGAACAATATGACCTAATTATTTTTGATGCTCCCCCCGTAACTGTATCGGCTGATGCCTTAGTATTAAGTAAAATTAGCGATGGAATGTTGTTTATTGTTCGTTATGGCAAGGCTAAAAAGTCTTTACTAGAAAGTGTAAAAGAGGCTTTAGACAAATCAGAAGTAAATGTTCTTGGTTTAATTCTAAATTGCTTTCCTGCTAATAAGGATAATTATGACTCTTACTACCAAAACTATTACCGTAATAAAAGTAAACAAAAATAGTTTCTTCTTTTCCTAAAAAAAAGTGAAAGTTCCTTGGTGAATTAATTATCAACCTTAGCAACAGGAGCGATCGCCCTTTAACCGCATCATTAGATCTTATTAACCCTTTTTTCTTGAGACAAAATAATAAAAGTTAAAGCCGTACAGATAACCAACATCCCAAAAGAAGCCGCCGCCGCCGAAGCAAAACGAGCATCATTGGTTGAATCCCAAATTTCCACCGCAAGGGTTTTAAAACCAATGGGGGATAATAGAATTGTAGCGGGTAGCTCTTTAATAGCCGTGACAAACACCAACACAGCACCGCTAGTAATCCCAGGTCGTACTAGGGGGATTGTTACTTCCTTGAGGGTTTGCCATGGGCTACGCCCCAAGCTACGGGAAGACTCTTCTAGGGATGGGTTAACCTGTAACAATGAACTACGGTTAGTGCCAACGGATTGGGGCAAAAAGAGAACTATGTAAGCAAATACCAGCATAGGCATGGTTTGATAAATCCATGGTAAATAGTTTGCTCCAAAAAACACGAGGGATAGAGCCACTACAATGCCGGGTAAACCATAACCTAGGTAAGTTCCCCTCTCAATTAAAACAGTTAATCTACTGGGAAATCTCACCGAAAGAATCGCCACGGGAAGCGCTAATAAGGTGGCAAATATGGCGGCTAAACTTGATGCCCAGGCAGAGTTTTTAGCAAATACGAGCATATTTTGTAGCGTACCCATGACATCAGAACTTCTCATTAACCAAAGAAAAGTTACCCCAACAGGTAATACTAAAGAGAAAAAAGCCACAAGACAACAAAAGGCGATCGCCGGGAATTTCCATCTTCCAAGGGGAATAAGCCTTCCTTTATTTATCGCCCCCGAACCACGGGAATAATAACTGGCATTAGTTCTCACTCTCTGTTCAATCACTAAAATAACTAAAACCACCACAACTAAAACCATAGACAAAGATGCTGCCAAACTACGATTAAAACTAGAGCGATATTGAGTAAAAATAGCATGGGTAAAAGAATTAAATCGCATCAGAGCAGGAGTTCCAAAGTCTTGTAGGGCATAAAGAGAAACCAATAAAGACCCTGCCACAATAGAAGGACGCAGTAAAGGTAAAGTGACTCGAAAAAATATTCCCCATGCCCCATAACCCAAACTACGGGCAGATTCCTCCAACGCAGGATCTAGTCCCTGCAGTCCAGCCCTTACACTTAATAATAGATAAGGGTAAGAAAAAAGAGTAATAGCGGCAATAGTACCCGTCCAACCGTAGATAGAAGGTAATCTTTCCACCCCAAAAGGTTCTAGCCATGACTGCAAAAGACTGCCCCGAGGGCCAAAGGTAGCGATGAGGGCAAAACTACCCACATAGGTAGGAATAGCAAGGGGTAAGGTACTCACCACTGACCAAAATTTACGCCATGGTAAATCCGTTTTGACAGTCAAAAAAGCGTAAGGAATAGCAATCAAAGCGGCGATCGCCGTTGAAGCAGCCGCCATACCGATGCTATTCAGTAAAATTCTGAGGATACGAACATTAAAAATAAAATTAATTAATTGCTCCAACTCTCTAGCAGAGGAAACACTTCCAGCCCTGATAATCAGATATATCAGAGGAATCACAATGGCAATAACCGTGACGATACCTACCACTAACAGGAATAGTGGAGGCTTTATTTTATTTTGTGACAATGATTTTGACTGAAAATCAGGACTATTGGTCATGACAATTAATTAAAGTTTATTAGTACAAGAACAAATGTTCTAAAAAAAATGGGCTAGGTTTTCATGGACTGACAACAGAAGAAAGTTGCCAAAAAATCCATTATCTCCATCACCCATTATTACCAGTTCTGCGAAAGGTTGTCTATTTCTAATCCTATTCGATCGCACCCATCTCCCTGAGTAGATCAAGAGTACCTTCCAGATCTTCTAAACTACTCAAATCAATGGAAGGAGGATTGATTTCTTCGATGGAAACTTGATCTTGGGGAGGTGCTGCCCCCACAATTAAAGGATATTCATTAGTATTTTCTGCAAAGTAAGCCTGAGATTCTTCCGTTAATAAAAACTCAATAAGGGCGATCGCAGCGGGTTCACTATCCGTCGCATCAAGAATTGCCACCCCAGCCACATTAATCATCGCCCCAACATCATTACTCGTGTAGTGATGAGCCACAGGAAAATTAGGATCTTCCGCCGTAAAACGACCCAAATAATAATTGTTCACTAAACCAATTTCAGCCTCCCCTCTTCCGATGGCTTCCACCGTCGTTGTATTATTACGGTACACTTGGGGATTATTATCAATAATACCTTGTAACCATTCCCTAGTGCGTTCCTCTCCCTCCGTAACACGCATCGCTGTGACAAAAGACTGGAAAGAGCCATTAGTAGGCGCCCAACCAATTCTGCCACTCCACTGTTCCTCCGTTAACTCCCAAATAGTTTCAGGAAGTTCCGACTCATCCACCGCATTTATATTGTAAGCAAGAACCCTCGCCCTACCAGAAATCCCGATCCACTGCCCTTGGGGAGAGCGAAAACGAGGATCTACCTTATCCAAAAGATTTTGAGGAATAGCCCTAGTTCTACCCTCTAACTGTAAAGCACCCAAAGCCCCTGCATCTTGACCAAAATATATGTCCGCAGGGGTATTTTGCCCTTCTTCTAAAATAGCCGCTGCCAACTCCGCCGTATCCCCATAGCGTACTTGAACCGTTACCCCCGTTTCTTCCTGAAATCTTTCTAACAAAGGGCCAATTAACTCCTCATTTCTACCAGAATAGATAGTTAGTTCTTGCCCTGCTAAGTCAACCACTTCCCCCGTTGTTTCTCCCGTGGTGCTGCCTCCTCCAATATCATTGTTAGGAGCGTTACAGGCAATCGTTAAGGCACTAGATGCGAAGATAACTCCAATAAAACCTAGTATTTTTCTTCTTTTCATTAGCAATACTCGTTATTAATAAAAATTCTTATTTAAGTCTTATATAGAGTATCGTACAATACCAAGATTTGTCAAACTTAATGCTAATCTATAGCAATAATTAAAGTGATATAAAAAACTGTGATGATGGGAAGTTTTGACAGGCCTTCCATAGTGAATCAATTTTCTAATCAAGCCCTAGTCATTGTTCCTGTGCCATGGAAATATTTTTAGGTAAACAAATCTGAAACCAAGCTCCCTTTGTCTTAGGATGATTTTGAGCAGTGATAGTACCACCATGGGCATTAATAATTTGCTTAACAATACTTAAACCGAGTCCGCTACCCTCCCTTGATGTTCTTGCCCTAGACTTATCTCCTCGATAAAGTCGTTCAAAAATGTGAGGTAAATCTTTGGGATTAAAGCCATTTCCGTTATCTATAATATCGATAATTATTTTCTGGTTATCTTTCTCACATTCTGCCACATCAATTATGATTATGCCATCGGGATCGGTATGTTTAATGCTATTATCAAATAGGTTAACAAATACTTGAGTCAAAGAGTTTAGATCCGCACCAATAATTAATTTTTCTATGCCTTGATATTCTAAAAAAATTTTCTCTTTCTCTGCTAAAATTGCTAAGGACTTCCAAGCAGAAATAATTAATTGTTGTAAATCTAATTTTTGCCATTGTAGATTACTGTAAGGATTACCATCTAACTGAGCTATTTTTAACCAATTTTCCACAAGATTTATGAGGCGGTTAATTTCTTGATAGATTTGTTCTGCCCAAATTTTATTATTATTTTCATTGTGCTTAATCAGTGTTTCTGCTAACAAAGACATGGATGTTAGGGGAGTTCTTAATTCATGGCTTAAATCTGTATAGGCTTGATCTCTTTTTTGAGATAGTTCTTTAATTATTTGTTTATTTTCAATAATGATGATTACTTGATCATCTACCACCGGAAGGGCGATCGCCTTTAGATATATAGGCTCATAACTTTCAATATTATCATTAGTAGTTGTATCATTTAAAATATAATTAGAAGTAGGAAAAAAATCCCACTTTATACTTAATTTATGACCTGTTTTTCTAGTTTGTTGAATTAATTGATCTAGTTCATAGGAACGAACTAACTCCAAAAATAACCTTGATTTATCAGGATTCCACCGTTGAATAAAAAGTAATTTTTTAGCTTGTTTATTACACTCGATTAAGTGATTATCTGCATCTATTCTTAGATAACCAAAAGGAGCTTTTTCAAGAATTTGTTTAAATAAATCTCGCTCATTTACCAATAAAGTATAGTCTTCATTTAATAAATTAACAGTTCGTCTCACCTGACTAACTTTTGATAGGGAAGGGATTTGCTCAAAGTGAGAGAGGGAATGAAGAACATTATTTAACTGCCTATCAACTTGACGTTTTTTCCAAAGAAAAAAAGTTAATCCGATAACTAAACCAACAAAAAATTGGATCATGTAATAATTGTAATGAAAAATATATATACAACGATCCTAAATCATTTAGTGGCAAAATATAAAGGATATATTCTAGTCTTAGATAATTCATCACAATCGGTGATGGTAAGGTAAAGCAACTAAACTTAATATAGGCTCGTCTTGCAGGTACAACGACACCCTTTTATTTTGAAGAAACTCTTTGGGATAATCTATTCAATTATTTGATTCTCCTATTATTCTTGCGGGATAGCCATTCATGATTTATTCCCCCTCTAACAACCTAAGCTCATGCCCTGCCCACCAATTTCTATTCATTAAACACAATAATTACTTTATAGAACCCATTTGGTATCTAGTAGAATATTGAGAGGAACAAATTGATAAATGGAATAATGGCTTACTCTAGCAGTCTAAGTGATCAAGAATGGGAAATAATTAAACCTCTATTACCAAAGAAAAAAAGAACTTGTCC